>NZ_JBHZOP010000001.1:0-20803 GCF_042787595.1 Stenotrophomonas sp. YIM B13575
CCCGACCCAGCGCGGCTGTTGCTTCATGCAGTTCGCGACCAAGCCCCCCGCCACGAGGGGCTCAGCCGTTGGCCGGAACCCTTACAGTGCCTCGCGGATCCGCTGACGCAGCGCTTCCAGATCCTTGGCAAACGCATCGATACCCGTTGCCAGCTTCTCGGTTGCCATCGGATCGGCCGCCAGGTCCGCAGCGAACTTCGCCGCGTCGATCGGCGTCACCTGCACCGCCTCAGCGGCACCGGCCACCAGCTTGCGCGGCAGCACGCCGTGGTCGGCATCCAGCTTCTCCAGCAGGTCCGGCGAAATGGTCAGGCGGTCGCAGCCGGCCAGCGCTTCGATCTGCGCGGTCGAACGGAACGAGGCACCCATCACCACGGTCGGCGAACCGCGGCGCTTGAATTCGGCATACACACCACGCACGAACACCACGCCCGGGTCCTCGTCGATGTTCGCCGGGGTCTGGCCGTTGGCCACGTACCAGTCGAGGATGCGGCCGACGAACGGCGAGATCAGGAACGCGCCCGCTTCGCTGCAGGCCAGTGCCTGGGTGGGGTTGAAGATCAGGGTCAGGTTGCAGTCGATGCCTTCGGCCTGCAGCACGCGCGCGGCTTCCACGCCTTCCCAGGTCGCGGCGATCTTGATCAGGATCTTCTCGCGCGGAACGCCGGCATCGGCGTACATCTGGATGAACTGGCGGGCCTTGGCCACGGTCGCGGCAGTGTCGTGGGCCTGGTCGGCATCCACTTCGGTGGACACGCGGCCCGGTACCAGCGTGCTCAGCAGCGCGCCGACGCCAATGGTCAGGCGGTCGGCCACGGCGTGCACCACGGTCTCGCGGTCGCCGCCCTGCTGGCGGCCCCAGGCCAGTTCGCGTTCGATCAGTTCTGCATAGACCGGCAGGTCCAGTGCCTTCTTCACCAGGGTCGGATTGGTGGTGCAGTCCACCGGCTGCAGGCGCTTGATCGCCTCGTAGTCACCGGTATCGGCAACGACCACGGACAGTTCGCGCAGCTGGGACAGTTTGGACGGGGTACTCATTACGGCTCCTGGTGCGGGGATTGCAGGGAAACTGATCGCGCGCGGTGCGCAGCGCAGGTCAGGGACGGTCGTTGTGGACCGCGCTCACGCGCAGCCGCAGCTTGCGGCCGCCGGGGGCGGTCCAGTCGATGCTCTGGCCCACGGCCAGGCCAAGCAGGGCGCTGCCGACGGGCGCCAGCACGGACACCTTGCCTTCATCGACATTGGCTTCTCGGGGGAAGACCAGGGTCAGGACATGCTTCTCGCCCGACACTTCATCTTCGCACTCCACGCGCGAATGCATCATGACGATGCCTTCGGGAATCTGGTCTGGCGGCAACACGGTCGCCCGGTTGAGTTCGTCGGCAAGCGCACGCGCGGCCGGCGTCTGGCTGTGTGCCGGAGATTCGAGCATGGCGTCCAGGCGGTCCATGTCGAGGGTGGAAACAGTGATCGACGGCGGCAGGCCGCTGGCGGTGTTCATGGTGACGCTCCTTGGTTGAAAGCCATGCAAAAGGCGGCACCTGCTGGCGCCGCCTGACTATATTGTGGGGACAAATGCGGCCGGAATCGACTCCCGGCGGTTTCAAGGCCCGGCTGCGGTGTCTCAGCCGTTCAGCACCGGCGTGGGCGGGGTGGCGGCATCGCCGTTTGCCGGGGCCAGCGCCTCCAGCGTGAACAGCGCATCGGGCAGGCGCTTGAACTGCTCGGCCAGCTCCATCAGGAACTCGTTCATCGCCGAGCTGCGGCGCCAGATCATGGCGATGCGCCGGCTGGGACGGCCCTCGCCGACGAAGTCGAGCAGGCGGATGTTGTTCGAGCGCGGCACGGGCGGCTGTACCGACAGGCTGGGCAGCAGGGTGATGCCGACGTCGGCAGCGACCATCTGTCGCAGTGTTTCCAGGCTGGTGGCGCGGAATTCGGACTTTTCATTGGCGCCGAACAGGCGACAGACTTCCAGCGCCTGGTCACGCAGGCAGTGGCCGTCTTCCAGCAGCAGCAGCTTCTGTGTGGCCAGTTCCTGTACGTCCAGATGCTCGCGCGTGGCCAGCGGATGGCGGCCTGACACGGCCAGCAGGAACGGCTCCTCGAACAGGAATTCGGCATGCAGCTGGTCGTCGATCACTGGCAGCGCCAACAGTGCGGCGTCCAGTTTGCCTTCGCGCAGGCGCTCCAGCAGCACATCGCTCTTTTCTTCCACCAGCAGCAGTTCCAGCTCGGGGAAGCGGCTGCGGATGCGCGGAATCACGTGCGGCAGCAGGTACGGGCCCAGGGTCGGGAAGATCCCCAGGCGCACGGTACCCGCTTCCGGATCACGGCTGCGCCGCGCCGCTTCCTTCAGTTGTTCCACCTCGGACACGATCACCCGTGCCCGCGCGGCCGCTTCCTGGCCTGCAGGGGTCAACATCACCTTGCGCGGCGCGCGTTCCACCAGCGGCAGGCCCAGTTCTTCTTCCAGCTTGCGGATCTGCGTCGACAGCGTGGGCTGGCTGACGAAGCAGGAGGCGGCGGCCCGGCCGAAGTGCTTGTGATCGGCCAGGGCCACCAGGTATTTCAGGTCACGCAGGTTCATCCTCAGACCTCTCGGGGTACTGCACCAGCAGGGCGTGCCCAGCCGGTTGATGGTGCTCCCGATGGCCTGGGAACGTTGGATCAGGCCGCTTCGGCCACCGCACCGCTGCTCTTGGGAACCGAGGAGCGGATCAGGTGATCGAAAGCGCTCAGTGCGGCGGTCGAACCGGCGCCCATCGCGATGATGATCTGCTTGTAGGGTACCGTCGTGCAATCGCCCGCGGCGAACACGCCCGGCAGATTGGTCTGCCCGCGGTCATCGATGACGATCTCGCCACGCGGCGAAAGGGCTACGGTGTCCTTCAGCCATTCGGTGTTCGGCAGCAGGCCGATCTGCACGAAGATGCCTTCCAGTTCAACGCGATGGGAGTCACCACCGACACGGTCCTTGTAGACCAGGCCGGTGACGCGGCTGCCGTCGCCCAGCACTTCGGTGGTCTGCGCGCTGGTCAGCACGGTGACGTTGGCCAGGCTGCGCAGCTTCTTCTGCAGCACTTCGTCGGCACGCAGGCTGGAATCGAATTCCAGCAGGGTCACATGCGACACGATGCCGGCCAGATCGATGGCGGCTTCAACGCCTGAATTGCCACCGCCGATCACCGCCACACGCTTGCCTTTGAACAGCGGGCCATCGCAATGCGGGCAGTAGGCCACGCCCTTGTTGCGGTACTGATCTTCGCCGGGCACGTTCATCTGCCGCCAGCGGGCGCCGGTGGACAGGATCACCGAGCGCGACTTCAGCACCGCGCCGTTTTCCAGCTGCACCTGCACCAGGCCGTCTTCACCGGCCGGCACCAGCGCAGTGGCGCGCTGCAGGTCCATGATGTCGACCTCGTATTCGCGCACGTGCTGCTCCAGGGCCGTGGCCAGCTTCGGGCCTTCGGTCTCCTTCACCGAAATGAAGTTCTCGATCGCCATGGTGTCCAGCACCTGGCCACCGAAACGCTCGGCGGCGATGCCGGTACGGATACCCTTGCGCGCGGCGTAGATCGCCGCAGCGGCGCCGGCCGGGCCACCACCGACCACCAGCACGTCGAAGGCGTCCTTGGCGCCGATCTTCTCGGCATCGCGCTTGCTGGCATTGGTGTCCAGCTTGGCCACGATCTGCTCCAGCGTCATGCGACCCTGGTCGAACACCGCACCGTTGAGGTACACGGTCGGCACCGACATGATCTCGCGCTGCTCGACTTCTTCCTGGAACAGCGCACCGTCGATGGCCACGTGCTGGATGCGCGGGTTGAGCACCGCCGCCAGGTTCAGCGCCTGCACCACGTCCGGGCAGTTCTGGCAGGACAGCGAGAAGTAGGTTTCAAACTTGTACTCACCTTCCAGGTTCTGCACCTGCTCGATCAGCTCGGCGGTGGCCTTGGACGGATGCCCGCCGACCTGCAGCAGGGCCAGCACCAGCGAGGTGAACTCGTGGCCCATCGGCAGGCCGGCGAAGGTCAGGTGGATGTCCTGGCCCGGCGTGCCCAGGTCGAAGGACGGCACGCGGCTCTGGCCATCGCGCAGCACCTGCAGCGAGATCTTGTCCGACAGGCTTTCCAGGGTCTGCAGCAGGTCCAGCATCTCCTGCGACTTGGCACCGTCGTCGGCATGCGCGGTGATCTGGATCGGGCGGGTCACGCGCTCCAGATAGGTCTTCAGCTGCGACTGCAGGTTGGCGTCCAACATGGTCTTCTCCTGGCTTCAGGCAAAACGGGGGCGTGGCACCGCTGTAGAAGGTAGCGGACCAGCGAGGGGGTAGGGGTGAACCCAAGACAGCGACCGTGGAAGGGGCTGGCTGGCCAAGGCTGGCGCGCGTTGGCTGTCTTGGGTTCACCCCCACGCCGGCGGGGGGACCGGCACGGGGATGAAAGGCGCGCCGCAGCGTGGGGCTGCGGCAGGCCGGTACTGCGGGTACTGCTTTAGATCTTGCCGACCAGGTCCAGCGACGGGGTCAGGGTCTTTTCGCCTTCCTTCCACTTCGCCGGGCAGACCTGGTTCGGGTTGGCGGCGGTGAACTGGGCAGCCTTCAGCTTGCGCAGGGTCTCGGAGACGTCACGGGCGATCTCGTTGGAGTGGATCTCCAGGGTCTTGATCACGCCTTCCGGGTTGATGATGAAGGTGCCGCGCAGGGCCAGGCCTTCTTCTTCGATGTGCACGCCGAAGGCGCGGGTCAGCTGGTGGGTCGGGTCGCCGACCAGCGGGAACTGGGCCTTGCCGACGGCCGGCGAGGTTTCGTGCCAGACCTTGTGCGAGAAGTGGGTGTCGGTGGTGACGATGTAGACCTCGGCGCCGGCCTTCTTGAACTCGGCGTAATGGTCAGCGGCGTCTTCGATCTCGGTCGGGCAGTTGAAGGTGAAGGCTGCCGGCATGAAGATCAGGACCGACCACTGGCCCTTCAGGGTGCTGTCGGAGACCTTGATGAACTCGCCATTCAGGTAAGCATTGGCTTCGAACGGCTGGATCTGGGTGTTGATCAGGGACATCGTTTTTCCTCTGGGTGAAGGGGAGTGGGTGAATCGACAGGACCTAGGTTACCGGTTCCATTTCGATAAGGACAATGCATTGATTGCATCTATTTGATAGATACAGGCTATCAAAATCCAATGAGCAGGCACTGAACCCGGCCACGTCCATCCTGCAACTGCCTGTGTGACAAGGAAAATCTTCCTGGACGTGTGAAGAGCGCTGATAGCCCCTCTTTATCCCCTCTGGCGGAACCTGAACGGATTCCAGCATGTTGTAGCGTCGAGCCATGCCCGGCTGTGGATCCGTAGAGCCGAGCCCACGCTCGGCTGTGGACCTGTAGAGCCGAGCCCACGCTCGGCTGTGGACCTGTAGAGCCGAGCCCACGCTCGGCTGTGGACCTGTAGAGCCGAGCCCACGCTCGGCTGTGGACCTGTAGAGCCGAGCCTACGCTCGGCTGTTCCAGAAGTAGCCGAGCATAGGCTGGGCTCTACAATTGCCGGATGTCTCTGCAACCCGAACCCACCCTGCGCCACGTCGTGACCGACGCGAGTACCCGGCTGGGCGGCGTCGACGCCCGCCACGAGGCCGAGCTGCTGCTGCTGCACGTGCTGGAGCGCCCGCGCAGCTGGCTGTTCGCACATGCCACCGATCCGTTGGCCACCGTCGACCAGGCCGCCTTCGAGGCCTTGCTGGCCCGCCGCATCGCCGGTGAGCCGGTCGCCTACCTGACCGGTCGCCGCGGCTTCTGGACGCTGGACCTGGAGGTCGATCCGGCCACCCTGATTCCGCGCCCGGAGACCGAACTGCTGGTGGAGCTGGCGCTGGAGCGCCTGCCGCCGGACCGGGCGCTGCAGCTGGCCGACCTCGGCACCGGCAGCGGTGCGATTGCACTGGCACTTGCCAGCGAACGGCCGCTGGCGCAGGTACTGGCCACCGATGCCAGCCCGGGCGCGTTGGCCGTGGCTGCGCGCAATGCCGCCCGCCATGAACTGCGCAATGTCTGCTTCGCCGAGGGCGGGCACGACTGGTATGCGCCGCTGCAGGGCGCGCGCTTCGACCTGATCGCCAGCAACCCGCCGTATATCGCCAGCGACGACCCGCACCTGGTGCAGGGGGACCTGCGCTTCGAACCGGCCACCGCGCTGGCCTCCGGCGCGGACGGCCTGGACGACATCCGTCGCATCGTCGCCGGCGGCGCCGACCACCTGCAGCCCGGCGGCTGGCTGCTGATCGAGCACGGCTGGGACCAGGGCGATGCCATCCGCGCGCTGTTCGAGCAGGCCGGCTACAGCGACGTGCAGACCGTGCAGGACCTGGAGCAGCGCGACCGGGTCACCCTGGGCCGGCGACCGGCCTAGAATGGGGGTTCTCCTGCCAAGGGCAGGGCACCACCACGGAGCTGCAAGCATGCGTACGCTGTACCCCGCCATCACCCCCTACGACGTCGGCACCCTGAAGGTCGACGACCGCCACACGCTGTACTTCGAACAGTGCGGCAACCCGGACGGCAAGCCGGTGGTGATGCTGCATGGTGGCCCGGGCGGCGGCTGCAGCGACAAGATGCGCCAGTTCCACGACCCGGCCAAGTACCGCATCATCCTGTTCGACCAGCGCGGCGCCGGTCGTTCCACCCCGCACGCGGATCTGGTGGACAACACCACCTGGGACCTCGTCGCCGATATCGAGAAGCTGCGCGAGCACCTGAAGGTCGATCGCTGGCAGGTGTTCGGCGGCAGCTGGGGCTCGACCCTGGCGCTGGCCTATGCCCAAACCCATCCGCAGCGCGTGACCGAACTGGTGCTGCGCGGCATCTTCATGCTGCGCCGCTGGGAACTGGAATGGTTCTACCAGGAAGGCGCCAACCGCCTGTTCCCGGATGCGTGGGAGCACTACCTGAAGCCGATTCCGGGGGTGGAACGCCACGATCTGATCTCCGCCTTCCATCGCCGCCTGACCAGCGAAGACGAAGCAACGCGGCTGGATGCGGCCAAGGCCTGGGCGGTGTGGGAAGGCGCGACCAGCTTCCTGCACGTGGACGACGACTTCATCAACAGCCATGAAGACCCGCATTTCGCGCTGGCGTTCGCCCGCATCGAGAACCACTACTTCGTCAACGGCGGTTTCTTCGAAGTGGAAGACCAGCTGCTGCGCGACGCGCACCGCATCGCCGACATTCCGGGCGTGATCGTGCACGGCCGCTACGACGTAGTCTGCCCGCTGGCCAACGCCTGGGACCTGACCAAGGTGTGGCCGAAGGCGAAGCTGGAGATCACCCCGGCCTCCGGGCACTCGGCGTTCGAAGCCGAGAACGTCGACGCGCTGGTGCGTGCCACCGATAGTTTCGCCTGATCGGGTCGTGGTAGAGCCAGGCCATGCCTGGCTGCTCTCGCGTTGAATCATCCACGCATGGCGTGGATCTACTGCGGGTCGGTATCCACGCATGGCGTGGATCTACTGCGGGTCGGTATCCACGCATGGCGTGGATCTACTACGGGTCGGTATCCACGCATGGCGTGGATCTACTACGGCCCAGTAGAGCCAGGCCATGCCTGGCTGCTCCTGTGTTTGAATCTCATCCACGCATGGCGTGGATCTACCAATCCCCGGCGAGCAACGCCTCGGCCAGCACCTGCAGCTTTGGCGAGTGTTGCCGCGACGGCGGATAGATCAACGACAACGCGCGGCTGCGGCCTTCAAACGGCTGCAGCACGCGCTGCAGGCGGCCATCGGCCAACGCGTCGGCCACCGCGAAATCCATCACCTGCACGATGCCGATGCCGGCGATCGCTGCCTCCACCAACGGGTCGCCGCAGTCGAACACCATCCGCGTCGGCGGCGTGACCTCGCGCAGCTGCCCGTCCTGCAGGAACTGCCAGTCCACCAGCCGGCCGCTGCGCAGGTTGCGCACCGCCAGGCAGGCATGGTCCTGCAATGCCGCCACATCGGCCGGCTCGCCCTGCGCGGCCAGGTAGGCCGGGCTGGCCACGGTCACCCAGCGCAGTGGCTTCAACGGACGCGCCACCATCCGCTGGTCAGCGATGGTGCCGGTGCGCAGGGCGGCATCGAAGCCTTCCTCCACCAGATCCACCAGGCGGTCGCTGAGCACCGCTTCCACCTGCAGCTGCGGATGCTGCTGCAGCAACGGCCCCAGCAAGGGCACCAATACCTTGCGCCCGAACATCGACGGCGCACTGATCTTCAGCACCCCCGAGGGCGTGCAGGGGCGGTCGGCCAGCAGCCGCTCGGCGTCTTCCATGCCGCACAGCAACGGTCCCACCTGCTCGACGAACTGCTGGCCATCCGGGGTCAGCGCGACATTGCGGGTGTTCCGCTGCAGCAGCTTCACTCCCAGCGACGCTTCCAGCCGGCCGATCGCGCGTGACAGCCCGGACTGGCTCAGGCCGAGCTGACCGGCGGCCACGGTGAAGCTGCGCGCCTCGGCCACCTGCACCAGCATGCGCACCGCATTGAGGTCCATCGAGCATCCATTCATGCCGAAAATCATGACAGAAATCGCACTTAGGGGGTTTATTGATGCACCGGCATCAATGAGACTGCCGTCCCCCCTCCGAACCGGGCGCCGCATGCCTCCCCTGAAATACCCGCGCTGGGCGTTGACCCTGCTGGCCACCGCGCAGCTGATCATCGCCCTGGACGCCACCATCATCTTCGTGGCCCTGCACGACATGGGCCGCGCGCTGCAGATCAATGCGCAGCAGCTGCAGTGGGTGGTCAGCGCCTACACCGTGGCCTTCGGTGGCAGCCTGCTGCTGGGCGGGCGTGCGGCCGATCTGCTCGGCCGCCGCCTTTTCTACCGGCTGGGCATGCTGCTGTTCGCGCTGGCCTCGCTGCTGGGCGCGCTGGCGCCCAATGCCACGCTGCTGATCGTGGCGCGTGCGGCGCAGGGCATCGGTGCGGCGCTGCTGTTCCCGGCCACCCTGGCCTTGATCAATACCCTGTATGCGGAAGGCCCGGTGCGCAATCGCGCGCTGGCGATCTGGAGCATGGCCAGTGCGGCGGGCCTGGCGCTGGGCACGCTGCTCGGCGGCGTGCTGACCCAGGCCTTCGGCTGGCCGGCGGTGCTGGCAGTGATCGTGCCGCTGGCGACCGCCTGTGCGGTTGCCGCCGGTGCATGGCTGCCGGCCGATGGCCCGCGCGTGCGCGGCCGTTCCTTCGACCTGGCCGGTTGCCTCACCGTCACTGCCGGCGGCAGCCTGCTGGTCACCACCCTGGTGCAGGGGCCGGAGTGGGGCTGGACCGCGCCGGCCACGCTCATCTGCCTGCTGCTTTCCGCGGTACTGCTGACAGTGTTCGTGCAGATCGAAAAGCGCAGCCGTGACCCGCTGATGCAGTTCGCGCTGCTGCGGCTGCCCGGCCTGCGTGCAGCACTCGGCCTGACCTTCGCGTTCATGAGCAGCTATGGCGTGCAGTACTACTTCCTGGCGCTGTACTTCCAGGATGGTTACGGCTGGAGCCCGCTGCAGGCTGGCATGGCCTTCCTGCTGCCGACGCTGGTATGCACCTTCGGCATCCGCATTGCCGAGCGCATGCTGCGGCGCCGTTCGCCGCGGCAGGTGCTGGCCTGGGGCTTCGCCGCCGGTGCCGTCGGCATCGCCGCGGTGGCGCTGGCGATGCCGCACGGCGCCGGCTACTGGCCGCTGCTGCCGGGCATCGTGGTGCTCAGCGTCGGCCAGGGCATGAGCTGGACGGCGATGTGGATCGTGGCCGGGCAGGGCGTGCCGGGGCCGCAGCAGGGTGTCGCCTCCGGCATGGCCGCCACCGCGCAGCAGATCGGTGGTGCGCTGGGCCTGGCGGTACTGGTGATGGTGGCCAACGCCGCGCGCGGTACGCAGGCGGCAACCAGTGCTGATGCCCTGCAGGGCATGGTCAACGCACAGTACGGCGCCGCGCTGTTCGCCGCGCTCGGCGTGGTCATCGCGCTGGGCCTGCGCCCGGCGCGGGTAGACTGCAGCTCCGCCGACGCACTGCCCAACGACGCATGATTGCACTGCTTGATCTTCGCCAGACGCTGGAGGCGTTTGCCGCCTGCAACGATGACGATGAGGTGTATGCCTGCTTCGGTTGGGTGCACGCCACCGATGACGACCTGCTGCAGGCGCGCTTCTGGTTGCCGGCCGATGAAGACGCCGCGTTCGATGATGACGGTGAGGTGCCCGAGGCCGCGCAGGCGCTGGGTCTGACGACCTACCTGGAACCGGCCACGTTCGCTGACGTCCTGGATGTGCAGAAGCGCCAGCGTCCGCTTTCTTCCCTGCACGATTACGCGGAAGCGTTGGCGTACTACGCCGAGTACGACGCCTTCCTGCAGGTGGACGGTGTCGATGAAGCACTGGGCGAGGCGGGTGCCGTCGAGCAGGCCGCCGCACGCGCCGCCGGTGTTGGGCCGGGCATCTTCGCTGCGTTCGAGTTGACGCTGGCGGGCTGTGCGGACGAGCAGATCAAGGCTGCGGCACAGCGCGTGGCGCACCTGCTCGACATTTCGGTGGGCGAGGCGTTGACACATTGCCGCACGCTGCCGCTGGTGCTGGGTGAAGCACTGGATCGGCGTCGCGCGCAGGCGATCAAGGAGGATTTTGCAGCGATCGGCGCGACCGTGCAGGTGCACGGCTTCAAGCCGTTCCCGTGGATGGATGCGCCCGTGCTGCGTTGACGAAAATCATCCACGCATGGCGTGGATCTACTGGGAACCGGCCTCGTTCTTTTTTCGCCGGATGCGGATGTCCGTCAGCGCTGCAGTAGATCCACGCCATGCGCGGATGCGGTCATCCGAACGCCAACAACCGCGGCTGCAACGCGCTGAAAATCCGCGCCAACCGCTCCGCCCATGCCTGCTGCCCGGCGTCATCGGCAATCAGGTCCTGGCGGATCTCCAGTTCCACATGCACCAGGCCACGGCCTTCGCCATGCACGGGCACCGCGTAGTCGCTGCTGCGGTTGACCGAATACGGTTCGTTGTCGCCCACCACCAGGTCGCCTTCATCGCGCAGCGCCTGCAGCAGGGCGTGGGCAAAACGGGTGTCCTGGTGGTACAGCACGCCGGCGTGCCAAGGACGCTCAACGCCGTTCATCACCGGGGTGAAGCTGTGCATCATCACCAGCAGCGTCGGCCGTCCCGCATCGCGGCGCGCATCCAGTTCGGCATCGATGCGTGCATGGTAGGGCGCGTGGATCGCATCGATGCGCTGCTGCCGCTGCGCGGGCGACAGCCCGGCATTGCCCGGCACCACGGTGTGGTCGCTGACCTCGGGAATCAGCGTGGGCGAAACCAGCGGGCGGTTGCAGTCGATCAGCAGCCGCGAATAGGTCTGCTCGATCGCCCACGCATCCAGCCGCCCGGCCAGTGCACGGGTGGTGCCGCCGATGCCGATGTCCCAGCCGATATGGCGGTCCAGTTCGGTCTGCGGCAATCCAAGATCGGCCAGCGCACGCGGCACCTGCTGGCCGGCATGATCGGCCAGCAGCAGGAACGGCGAGGCGCCCTGCGACCGGTGGATCGTGTAGATCGCCGGATCGTCGGCGCCCAGCAGCGGCGGCAGCGCGTGCAGGCCGGCATCAGCCACGGGGGCGGCCGTCCAGGTGGTGCTCGATCATCCACAGGCCGGCCCACAGCTTGGCGTCGGCTTCATAGCCTTCGGCCATTTTCTGCACCAGCCAGGCGGCCGCCTGCGCACGTGGAACCTCATGCACGGTGATGTCTTCGCTCTCGTCGCCGCCGCCTTCGCCGATGCGACGCAGGCCGGTGGCGCGGACGAAGGCGATCTTCTCGCTGCTGGCACCGGAGGAGGTAGGACCGATCATCAGCACTTCGGCGTGCTCGGCGGTCCAGCCGGTTTCCTCTTCCAGTTCGCGTACCGCGGAAACTTCGATGGACTCGCCCGCATCGATGTCGCCGACCAGCCCGGCCGGCATCTCGATGGTCGGTGCCTGCAGCGGTACGCGGAACTGTTCGACGAACAGCACCTTGTCCTCGGGGGTGACGGCGATGATGATCGCGGCCAGGCCGCCGGCGTGGGTGCGTTCGCTGTACTCCCAGCTGCCGCGCACGACCATGCGCTGGTACTTGCCTTCGTAGACGACACGCGGTGCTTCGGTATTGCGCTGGCTCATGCGGGCTCGCTGGAAGTTGGAACGGGGTCGGAAATGCCGGCGGCATTGAACAGCCTGCGGCGGGTCATGGGGCCGAAGCGCAGGGTCTGGCACAGGCCGCCGAGCAGCTCCGGATCGGCCGCCTGGCGCGGCATGCCGGGCTGGCAGCCTTCCAGTGGGGCGTCCAGTGCGATGGTGGTCAGCTGGCGCCAGAGCTGGGCATGCTCGCGCTGCTCACGCAGGCGCACCGCCATCTGCGCCGCGCCGCGCAGGCGCAGGAACGGCACTTCGTCGAGGCGTTCGTACAGCACGTCCATGCTGCCGAAATGGGCCAGCAGCACGGCCGCCGACTTGGCGCCGACACCGCTGATGCCCGGAATGTTGTCGACCGCATCGCCACACAGCGCCAGGTAGTCGGCGATCTGGTGCGCGTGCACGCCGTGCCGGGCCTTTACCCCGGCCACGTCCCAGCGCTGGTTGCGTGCGTAATCCCATTGCTCGTCGTGGTCGAGCAGCAGCTGCGACAGGTCCTTGTCGGCGGAAATGATCACGCCGCGATGGCTGGCGCGATGGCCATGCAGGGCGCTGCCGATCAGGTCGTCGGCTTCGTAATCATGATGGGCCAGCACCGCTAGGCCGAGCGCTGCGCACAACGCCTTGCAGTGCACGAACTGGCGCTTGAGCGCTTCCGGTGCCGGGTCGCGGTTGGCCTTGTAGGCCGGGTACAGGCGGTGGCGGAAGCCGCTGTCCAGCGCTTCGTCGAAGGCGATGGCGATGTGCCGCGGGCGTTCGCGCTCGAGCAGGTCGAGCAGGAAACGGGCGAAACCATGCACGGCGTTGGTCGGCCAGCCCTGGCTGTCCTGGAACTCGTCCGGCAGCGAATGCCAGGCGCGGAACACATAGATGCTGGCGTCGACCAGGTACAGCGGCGGCGGTGCCGGCAGGGTCATGCCGGCGGGGTCCAGTCACGCAGCAGCGCCATCGGGTCCGGGCGCTCGCGCTCGGGCACCTCGGCCTTGGGCGTGCCGATGTGGATGAACCCGGCGATGCCTTCGCCCTCGGCCAGCCCCAGATGCGCGTGCACGGCGGGATCGAAGGCCATCCACGCGGTCAGCCACTGCGCACCGAAGCCCAGCGCCTGGGCCGCCTGCAACAGGGCGAAGCACACGCAGCCGGCGGTCATCAGCTGTTCCTGGGCGGGCACCTTCGGGTCCGGGCGCGGGCTGGCCACCACCACGATCACCAGCGGTGCATGGCTGAAGCGCTGGCGGTCCTTCTCGAACACGGCGTCGCCGGCATGCGGGTCGCGCTCACGGCTGCGTGCGGCAAGGAAGTCGCCCAGAGTGTGACGTGCATCGCCGGCGATCTTCAGGAAGCGGAACGGTACGCGCTTGCCGTGGTCGGGCACGCGCACCGCCGAGGTCAGCATCCGCTGCAGGGTGGCCGGGTCTGGTCCGGGCTCGCCCAGTTGCCGCGAGGGCACCGAACGGCGGGCATCCAGGGCAAGCAGGGCAGCTGGGTCGGGCATGGAGTCTGAACCGGTCATCACGGGTCGCTGATTATAGTCGGGGAGGTAGATGACGCCGTTTGTGTCGCGTCAGGCCCCTGAATAGCAAACTGTGATGAACATCATGCCACTGGCGGATCACGGAGCCCCGCTTCCCCTCGCCTCGCAGGCCCTGCACGGCTTACGATACGCAATACTGCCGGGCCGCCGTTCATGAGGTTTGAAGTGAGGACTGTTTCACTGTCCGTGATGGGCTGGCCGGCCTACCATCGAGGGACCGGTGCATGGGGTGTACCGGCCGTCGCGATGTCCATGATGTCTGTCGCACCAGAGAAGGTGGGGAGCCTTCCCGAATGATGAGCGCGCCCACTCCGATGGGATCGCCGGGCCGTGACCCGGCCCAGCTCCAGCTTGCCCGGGACATCGTCCTGCCGGCGTTGTGCCAGGCCTTTGGCGCGGCACTGGCCCGCTTCGATGATGCCCTGTTCGACCGTGCCGGCAATGCCGGCTCGTCGCAGTTGCTGTTCCTGGACGCGATGCGCGAGCTGCGCCGCCGCCGTGAGGACATTGCCGGTGCCTTCGCCGGCCACCTCGGCCATGCCTGGGCCGGTCTGGCTGCGGGCGAGCCCGTCTCTGCCGAGCTGACCCTGTCCGGGCAGGCCCAGGACGGCCTCAGCCTGGTACCGGAACATGTACTGGAATCGCGGTTGGCGGTGCGCAACTTCGCCACCGTGCTGCTGCGCGACTTCAAGCCGGTGCTGGCGCGGCTCGACCGCCGCCTGGGCTGGCTGGGCGGCGGTATCGAGCTTGATGCCGACCGCAACCCGATCAGCCCCGAGCATCTGGGCGTGGCCATCCACGAAGCCTTCGCCGGCTGTGAGCTGGCCCCGGAAGTGCACCTGGTGCTGATCAAGCTGTGCGAGCGCGATCTGCGCGCGCCGGTGGGCCGCATCTACGAGAAGCTGGACGAGCACCTGGCCGCGGCCGGGGTGATGTCGCAGATGGGTGCCCCGCGCCGACCGCTGGCACCTGCGCCAGCCCAGCACGCTCCGCATGGCCTGGATGATCTGGTCGAGCAGCGCACGGCACCGGGCTTCGACAACGAATTCAATGACGACGAACAGGCCGCGCCGGCCTGGGCACAGCGTTTTGCCGCGCGCTGGTCGGAGCGTCGTGGCCACATGCAGCAGCATGCCGGTGGCGAAGAGAGCGCGTCCGGTGAAGCCTATTCCGGCCAGCAGGGCATGTTGCTGGAAGCGCTGCACGAACTGCTGCAGCAGACGCGCCACGTGCGCGAGGACGCGACCTCTGCGGCGCAGGTCGCGGTCGGCCAGCATCGCCCCTTGAGCCAGCGCGAAATGATGTCGGTGCTGTCGCTGCTGCAGGCCACGCCCAGTGCGACCCTGCGCGCGGCGATCGGCGAGGACGGCGAATCGTTGGCGCAGCGGCTGAAGAGCGAAGTGCTGTCCAGCGCCACCCGGCTGGGTGTCGATCCGGGCCAGACCCGGCTGGACGCGCAGGACGAGGATGCGATCGACCTGGTCGGCATGCTGTTCGATGTGATGCTCGATGAGCGCGAGCTGGAAGGCCGCTCGCGTGAGCTGATCGGCCGCCTGGTGGTTCCGTTCGTGAAGGTGGCGATGCTGGATCGCCGCATGTTCGTGCAGAAGACCCACCCGGCGCGCAAGCTGCTGAACTCGCTGGCCGAGGCCTGCGAGGGCAACACCGGCGAAAGCCAGGCCGAGCGCATGCTGATGGCCAAGGTCGAAGAGATCATCGAGCGGCTGGTCGCCGAGTTCAACGAGAACCTGGCGATCTTCCTGACCCTGGAAGAAGAATTCCGCGATTTCCTGGTACAGCACCGTCGTCGCGTGGAAATCGCCGAGCGCCGGGCCGCCGAGACCCAGCGCGGCCAGGAAAAGCTGGAAATGGCCCGTACCCGTGCCGGCGCCGAACTGGATCGCCGCATCGGCGATGCCACCCTGCCGCCGGCGATCGCCGAATTCCTGCGCCAGCCCTGGCAGCACCACCTGACCCTGGCGCTGCTGCGCGAGGGCGAGGAGGGGGCTTCGGTGGCCGAGGCGCTGACCCTGGCTGATGGCCTGCTGGAGGAAGTGGCCGAGGCGCGCCGGCAGATTGTCGGCAAGCCGTGGCTGCAGGCCTGGCAGCCGCTGCTGGCCAAGGTGTTTGCCAGCGTCGGCGTGCATGGCGACGCTGCCACCGCAGCCGTCGACGCGCTGCACGACACATTGCAGGGCATCGCCGAATCGCGACCGGAGCTGGAGCGCGCGTTGCCCGAGCTGCCGCAGGTGGTGCTGCCCGCACCGCCGGCACCGGAAACGCCGGCCGTGGAGCTGGGAAGTAGCTTCAATACCGACGATTTCGACAACGCCGATGCCGATCGCTTCCGCCGGATGGAAATCGGCAACTGGCTGGACTTCGTCGACAAGGATGGCAAGGTGCAGGCCGGCAAGCTGTCCTGGATCAGCCCGATTTCTTCGCGCCTGCTGTTCGTCAACCGTCGTGGCGTGCGCTTCTGCGTGGCCTCGCCCGAGGAACTGGCGGTGATGGTGCGGCTGGGTCGGCTGCGTCCCCACGTTGACGATGGCGCCTTCGACAGCGCCATGCAGGGCGTGCTCGACCGTCTCGACCCGGGCGGCGCGACGCTGCACTGAGCCGCGTACGCCTGCTAGGATCGGACCCACTCACCGATCAGCGGGAATCTGCATGGCCGTGGCGTTGCTGGGGATCAAGGAGACCGCGCCGGGCGAACGACGCGTTGCGCTCACGCCGGAGACGGCGCGCAAGCTCGGTGCGCTGGGCATCACCGTGTGGTATCAGCCCGGTGCGGGCCAGGCCGCCGGTTTCACCGATGCCGCCTACGACGACGCAGGTGCCCGCGCCTTCGATGCCGCCCGTTGGGCCGAGATCGACATCCTGCTGTGCGTGCAGGCGCCACCCGCCGAGGTGCTGGCCCAGCTCAAGCCGGGCGCCAGTGTGGTCGGCCTGCTGACTCCGGCCGCCGACCCGGCGCTGGCCGCGTTGGCTTCGGATGACCGCCTGCACCTGTTCCCGCTGCAGCAGCTGCCGCGCACCACGCGCGCGCAGGCGATGGACGTGCTCAGTTCGCAGGCCGGCATGGCCGGCTACAAGGCGGCGTTGATCGCTGCCGAACGTGCGCCGCGTTTCTTCCCGATGCTGACCACCGCGGCCGGTACCGTGCGTCCGGCCAAGGTGCTGGTGATCGGCGCCGGTGTCGCCGGCCTGCAGGCCATCGCCACCTCGCGCCGCCTGGGTGCGCAGGTGGAGGGCTTCGACGTGCGCCCGGAAACCCGCGAGCAGATCCAGTCGCTCGGTGCGCGCTTTCTCGATCTCGGGGTAAGTGCGGTAGGCGAGGGTGGTTATGCGCGGGCGCTGACCGACGAAGAGCGCGCCGAACAGCAGCGGCGCCTGGGCGACCATCTGCGCAGCGTGGACGTGGTGGTCTGCACTGCCGCCGTGCCGGGACGCCGTGCGCCGACGATCGTCACCGCCGCGATGGTCGAAGGCATGGCCGCGGGCAGCGTGATCGTCGATCTGGCCGCCGAGAGTGGCGGCAACTGCGAACTGACCCAGCCCGGCCAATGCATCGAGCACCAGGGGGTGACCATCGATGGCCCGCTGGGCCTGGCCAGCCGGGGCGCCACCCAGGCCAGCGAGATGTATGCGCGCAACCTGATGAACTTCGTCGCCCTGTTCGTGCGCGACGGCCAGCTGGGCTTCGACTGGGAAGACGAACTGCTGGCCAAGACCCGCTGGCAGGCATGATCGGCATGGGGTCAGATCCCTTTGCCTGCGGCAAAGGGATCTGACCCCCGGTCTCGCCCGCAGATCGCGGGTTACCGCGGCTTCGCCGGCGGTGGGTTGTCGCGCACCCATTCCCTGCGTTCGTCCGCGCTCATCTGTGACCAGCGCTCGCGCATGGCATCGCGCTGGGCCGGGCTGAGGTCACGCATCTGGCCGAACAGCGCCCGGGCCTGCTCGCGCTGTTCCGGGCTCATGTGTTCGAAGCGGCGCAGGCCGCGGCGAGCCTTGTCGCGCTCTTCCGGGCTCATCGACTGCCAGCGCTGGCCGTGCGACAGCATGCGCTGGCGCTGCGCGGGATCGGCGCCGTTCCAGCGGTCACGCAGCGGCGCCAGCAGCGCCTCGCGCTGGGCCGGGCCCAGCTGTTCCCAGTTTGGCAGCGGCGTGGCAGCAGGTGCCGGCCGGGTGGCAGGCACCGGTGCGGAGGCCTGCGCCAGGGCCGACGCAGCCGGCAACAGGGTCAGGGCGATCAGCAGGGGCAGGGAGGGGTATCGCAGCATGGGTTCACTCCATCGCCAGGTCGTTGTCGCCCAGCCACAGGTACAGATCGGGATTCTCGTCGTACAGCGCGCCATTGTCTTCTTCTGCGGCCGCGATCGGCGTGGTGGTAGCGCCCTGATGCTCGCCCGGGCCGACGAACTGGACACCGACGCCCAGCGCGATCACCAGCGAACAGGCGCTGGCCAGCCACCAGCGCCAGCGACCGGCGTGTGCCCTGCTGGCGCTGTGACGGGCATTACGCAAGCGTGCCAGCGTGGCCGGCGACAGCGCCTGCAACGACTGCGCGTGCAGGCTGCGCAGGGCGTCATCGGAAGGCAGGGGGCGGTTCACGGGTGCATCTCCAGTTGATTCTGCAGCGCCTGTCGGGCGCGCGCCAGATGGGTCTTTACCGCGCCCTCGCTGCAGCCCATGGCGCGGGCGGTGGTGGCGCCGTCCAGGTCCTGCAGCACGCGCAGGGTGAAGGCTTCGCGCTGGCGGGCGGGCAGCTCGCGCAGCGCCTGCACCAGCTGCTGGTACTGCTGGCGCTGCTCGTGCGCCTGCGCAGGGTCCGGGCCGGGATCGGCCCAGTCGATCTCGCCACCCTCCGCATCCTGGTTGTCGCGCCAGAACGGCAGGCGGAAGCGGCGACGGCGCTGCACGTCGATCACCCGCCGGCGCAGGATGCTCCAGAACAGCGGCGCCCACTCGGCGGCCGGCTTGTCGGCGTAGTCCAGCATGCGCATCAACGCGTCCTGCACCGCATCCATGGCGTCGTCGCGCTGGCGCAGGCCGGCTTCGGCGAAGCGGAACGCGCGGGGGCCGACGCTGGCCAGGAACGCTTCCAGCGACGCCGGCAGGGCATCGGTCTCGGCGCTCGGGGGGACAGGGCTGCTCACCAGCACAGGGTACGGTTCCTCGGCAGGGGTCACCATCGACAACGCGTGAGTGCGGCCGTGGTTGACCGGGACGCGCGCGGGGTTCAGCCCGTGGTTATGATGGGGCGACGAAGACAGAGCAGGAGCGTTGCCGGTGAGTGACGGGTTCGTGGCGCTGTACATCTTCATGCTGGCCGCCATTGCCGGCCACGTGATCATTTCCCGGGTCCCGGTGATCCTGCATACCCCGTTGATGTCGGGCTCCAACTTCATCCACGGCATCGTGCTGATCGGCGCGATGGTGGTGCTGGGGCACGCGCAGACACCGCTGGAGAAAATCCTGGGGTTCCTTGCCGTGGTGCTCGGCGCCGGCAACGCAGCCGGCGGCTATGTGGTCACCGCGCGCATGCTGGAGATGTTCAAGCCGAGCGTGCGCAAGACCGGCAACGATGAACCGAAGGAGCCGCAGGCTTGAACATCAGCACCGTCGAACTGCTCGATTGGCTGGTCAAGGCCAGCTACCTGGTTGCCGCCACCCTGTTCCTGCTCGGCCTGCAGCGCATGGCCTCGCCGATGACCGCCAGCAGCGGGATCCGCTGGGCGGGGCTGGGCATGCTGCTGGCCACGGTGGCGACCTTCTTCCTGCCCGAACTGCACAACGTGCCGCTGATCCTGGTGGCGCTGCTGCTGGGGGCCGGCCTGGCCTGGTGGTCGGCGGGCAAGGTCGCGGTCACCGACATGCCGCAGATGGTCGCGCTGTACAACGGCATGGGCGGTGGCTCGGCGGCGGCCATCGGTGCGGTGGAACTGCTGCGCTATGCCTTCCTGGCCAACCGCGATACCACCCACTGGAGCGCGCAGGCGCTGGCCGACCTGGCCGCGCGGCAGCCGTCCGGCACGGTACTGGCGCTGGCCGTGGTCGGCGCGGCGATCGGTGCGGTGTCGCTGTCCGGCTCGGTGATCGCCTGGGCCAAACTCGATGGCCGCCTCGACAAGCGCGTGACCTGGCCGGGCCAGCAGGTGATGAACCTGCTGGTGGCGCTGGCCGTGGTGGTGCTGGGCATCATCGCTGCCAGCACGCTCAGCCCCTGGGCCATCGTCGCCTTCTTCGTGCTGGCACTGGCGCTGGGCGTGTTGATGACGCTGCCGATCGGTGGCGCCGACATGCCGGTGGTGATCTCGCTGTACAACGCGTTCACCGGCCTGGCGGTGTCGTTCGAAGGCTATGTGCTGGGCAACGAGGCGTTGATCATCGCCGGCATGATGGTCGGCGCAGCCGGCATCCTGCTGACCCGGTTGATGGCCAAGGCGATGAACCGGCCGATCCGCAACGTGCTGTTCTCCAATTTCGGCGCTGGCGCCGTGGGGGAAGCACAGGCGATTTCCGGTTCGCAGAAGCCCATTGAAGCTGCCGACGTGGCCGCGATGATGGGCTTTGCCGAACGTGTGGTGATCGTGCCCGGCTATGGCATGGCCGTGGCCCAGGCCCAGCACAAGATCTGGGAACTGGCACAGCGCTTGATCACGCGCGGGGTGAAGGTCAAGTTCGCCATCCACCCGGTGGCCGGGCGCATGCCCGGGCACATGAACGTGCTGCTGGCCGAAGCGGGTGTGCCGTATGACCTGATTGCGGACATGGACGATATCAATCCCGAATTCGCCACCACCGACGTGGTGCTGGTGATCGGCGCCAACGACGTGGTCAATCCGGTGGCGCGCACCGATCCGGCCAGTCCGATCTACGGCATGCCGGTGCTGGACGTGGTCAACGCCCGCAACGTGGTGGTGATCAAGCGCGGCAAGGGCACCGGCTTTGCCGGTATCGAGAATGCGCTGTTCTACGCCGACAACACGCGCATGCTGTACGGCGATGGTGCCGAGGCGGCGGCGTCGCTGGTCAGTGAGCTGAAGGCGCTCGACGGCGGGCATTGAAGCCGTACCGGTAGCG
>NZ_JBHZOP010000010.1:0-26804 GCF_042787595.1 Stenotrophomonas sp. YIM B13575
CCGAGCCTATGCTCGGCTGCTCTTGGCCGCGGGAACGGCAGCCGAGCATAGGCTCGGCTCTACAGAAGACGGTGCAGCGGGCCGGATGTTCCGGCCCGCTGCACCCTTGCTCAGAACCGCAACGCCAGCGCGCGCGACTCGATCGGTGCCATCCGGCTCTGGTCCTGCAGCTGCAGGTCGCGCAGTTCATACGGCGCACCGAAGCCGGCAGGCAACGCGGCCTGGTCGAACGGCAGCACCAGCGCGCCACGGCCCGGGCCATCGAACCACGCTGCAGCATGGGCCTGCGCCACCGGCTGCAACTGGCCGTTGGCCGCGGTGGCATACAGCGTGCCGCGCGCCTCGTAGCGGCCGGCGGCGGCCACCTGCAGCGGCAGGCTGACCTGGCGGCTGGCCGCATCGGGCATGGCCTGGCCGACGAAGCGGGCGGTCGGCCTGGCCACCGCGAAGGCAACCTTGCCATCGCGCAGCACGCCGTCGGCCTGGGCAAACACCTGCAGCTCCCACAGGCCCTGGGTGTTGCTGGCCTCGGCCGGAATCCTTACCTGTGCGCGCAGGCTGCCATCGGTGGTGCGCAGCAGCCGCTGCGGCCAGCTGCGGCCATCGGGTGCGACCAGCAGCGCTTCACCGCCGAGGCTGCCGCGTCGTGCACGCAGCGTCGCCGCGCTGGCCCCGTCTTCCAGCAGACGCGCCTGCAGCTGCACGTTGCCACCGGCCAGCACCTGCGCCTGGCTGGCCTGCACTTCCAACCGCAGCGGGCTGTTGGGCTCCAGCACCTGCACCACGTAGCGGCCCTGCGCCTGCGCGCTCTGCAGCCGGTAAGCGCCAGCTGCGCTGGTGCTACCGGTGCGCAGCATGCTGCTGCCATCGCTGACCGGCATGCCCGCATCCTGCAGCTGGCGTGCATCGACACTGCGCGCAACGCTGCTGCGCCCCGCCGGATCACGCACCTGCAGCGCGCTGGCCGGCAGCGCGCGGGCGCCCGGCGCCGGGCTGAGCTGGATCACCGCATCGGGCGCGCTCAGCGGCAGTTCCAGGCCGCGCTGCAGCTCGGCACCGTCGACCTGCTGCCAGTAGCTGCGGCTGATCGCGGCCTGGGGGCCGGGGGCCTGCAGTGGCTGCGCCGGGTCCAGCGCCCAGGCGAAGGCCAGCGGCGCGTGCTCGCTTTCATCGGCCGGCAGCGGCGCGGCAACCAGGCCGGCGGGAATCTGGTCGCCGGCGGCGACGCGCAGCGGCTGCGCGGCCTGCGCCGATGCGGTGGAAAGGACCGCCAGCACGGCGGTAGCCAGCAGGGTGGAATGGATCGTCATGGTCATCTCCCTCACTGGGTCAGGTCGTTGCGCAGGATGCTGCCGAGGCCGAAGCACTCGCGGCGGCTCTGGTTGTGGCTGAGCGGCTCGGCGCCCTGGGTGCGCGCCTTGTCGGTGAACCACAGGGTGCCGGCCGCCTTCTGGCTGCTGCATTCCAGGAAGCCGTCCGAGCACGATGACAGCCAGTTCTGGGTGAACTCCAGGCCGACATTGGCGGCGTAGCCACCGCAGTAGCTGTTGCTGTCCCACACCGCCGATTCGACATCGCTGCCAACCACTGCGCGGAACGGCTTGGGCAGGGCCGGGCGGCCGGCGGTGCCATACAGGTTCTGCGCGTTGTAGGTGGCCATGTGTCCCACCTGCTGCATGCGCACGGCATCGTTCTTGTAGCCCAGCAGCCAGCCCAGCGAGGTTTCGAAGGTGTTGCCGTTGAGCACCGCGTCGGCCAGCGGCGTACCTGCCGACGAGGGCGCCAGCGCAGTGACCTTGCGCACCCGGTTGATGATCTTCGGGTAGCGGCTGTCGTAGGTGGGGTTGGACAGGATCCAGCGCATCACGTTGCCGCCGTTGGAGTGGGTGATCACCACCAGCTGGGTGATGCCACGGCTGTCGATGAAGCCGGTGAGCTGGTTGGCCAGGCAGCCGGCCGCTTCCGGCTTCCACATGTACTGGGTGAAGTCGCAGTTGATGACCACGTAGTTGCTGCTGTTCGGCATGCCCTGGCGGACGGTGTCGATGATCGCCGGCTGCCAGTAGTCCTGCGTGGCATTGGTCTGCGCGCCGGTGCCATGCACGAAGGCCACGCCGTAGACATCGGCGGCCTGCGCCGGGGCGGTCGCCAACCCCAGAACCAGGGCCAGGACGGTACTTCCTGTTGCGGTGCTGCGCATCGCTTCTCTCCCTTTCAGCGGATCCCCCCGGCCCGGCTGTGACCTGATGCTCATGGCGGCAGCACGTGAAAGTCCGTGCGCTGCGCCCGGATTCAGGAGATTGCCGACACTTGATGACGGTTTTCACCACCCAGCGGCGGACCATGCCGGGTCTGGCCGTATGACCGATGGCCACTGCGGCCGGTGATCGAGGCTGCGATCATGGCCGGCGAGTTTCCTTCCCGAGTCTGCCCATGTCGTCGATCCTCTCCCCTGCCCGTCCACTGCTCGGCCTGGCCATCGCGCTGTCGCTGGCCGGCTGTGCCGCCACCGCCAGCAAGCCGACCGCCGTCGAAGCCAACATCACCACCAAGGCCGTGGGCTACCTGGACAAGACCGCGGTGCCGGCCAGCATCGACCTGGTACCAGCACCACCGGCGGCCGGCTCGGCCGCCTTCGCGCTGGACGAACAGGTCAGCCGTGAAGCCCGTGCGCTGCGCGGCAGCCCGCGCTTCACCCAGGCCGGCGTCGATGCGGAGCTGGGTTTCCCGGAAGGCGCCAACCACTTCTCCTGCGCCGCCGACATTGATGTCGACGCAGTGAAGACCCCGGCCCTGTACCGTCTGCTGGAGCGCAGCCGCATCGACGCCAGCGCTGCCACCAAGGCCGCCAAGAACACCTACAAGCGCCCCCGTCCGTTCATGGTCAACGGCGAGCCGACCTGCTCGCCGAAGGATGAGGAGGGGCTGCGCAGCAACGGTTCCTATCCGTCCGGCCACACCTCGATCGGCTGGGCATGGGCATTGATCCTGTCGGAGATCGCACCGGACCGCGCCGATGCCATCCAGGCACGCGGTCGCAACTACGGCGAGAGCCGCCTGGTGTGCAACGTGCACTGGCAGAGCGACATCCTCGAAGGCCGCTTCATGGGCGCGGCTGCCGTCGCCCGTCTGCATGACAACGCCGCGTTCAACAAGGACCTGCTGGCTGCGCGCAAGGAAATCGCTGCCGCGCGCAAGGCCGGCCTGCATTCCAGCCGTGACTGCGCCACCGAGAACGCGGTGCTGAAGGTGCGCCCGCAGAGCGCGCTGTAAGCCATGCCTCTGTAGAGCCAAGCCATGCTCGGCTCAGAGCAGCCGAGCGCAGGCTCGGCTCTACAGGAAGCAGAAAACAGAAGGGCCGGCATTGCGCCGGCCCTTCTTCATTGCATCACTGCTGCAACCGCATCAGAACTTCGCGGTGAACTCCACGCCCCAGGTACGCGGCTCGTTGAGGAAGCCGGTCAGGTTGTTGAAGTCGATCGCGCCGACCACGCGGGTCTGGTTGGTCAGGTTGCGGCCGAACACGGCCACGTCGTACTGGCCGTAATCCCAGTTGTAGCCCAGGCGCAGGCCACCTTCCAGCGAGCTGCGGCCACGGAACTCCGGCGACTCGTAGATGAAGAAGTTGACCGCACTGCGGTAGGCCCAGTCGGTGTAGGCATACAGCTCGCTGCCATCGCTGAGCGGGAAGCCCACGCGCAGGGTCGCGTTGTGGATCCACTTCGGCGCCTGCGGCAGCGGATTGCCGTTGACCAGGGCGTAGGTGCCGCCATTGATGATGGTGGTCGGGTCGGTGATGGTGCAGCCGCCGCCACAGACCGCCACCGCCAGGTTCTTGTCCTTGATCTCGGTGTCGTTGTAGCTGCTGCCGAAGGTCAGCAGAACGTTGTCGGCCAGGTAGGCTTCCAGGTCCAGCTCGACGCCCTGGCCGATGGTCTTGTCGGCGTTGAGCAGGGTGGCGGTGTTGTTGGTGCCACCCACGGCGATCAGCTGCTGGCCGTCCACGTCGTAGCGGAACACGCTGAAGCCCAGGCGTGCGCGACGCTCGAACAGGTCGGCCTTGATGCCGGCTTCGTACGAGATCACCTTCTCCGAATCGGCCTGCGACAGGCCCGGCGCGAACGCCAGGCGACCCTGGATCGACGGTGCACGGAAGCCCTTGGCCACGCGCGCATAGGCATTGACGTTGTCGGTCAGCTTGTACACGCCGCTGACATCCCAGCTGACGTCGTTGACGTCGGTGTTGGCCAGGTACGGGCCACTGACCGGGGTACCGAACGGCACGGCCTGCAGCACGCTGGCGCTGAAGTCCTTCTTGTCCTGCGTGTAGCGCACGCCGGCACGCAGCTTGAAGCGGTCGGTGACATCGAAGTCGCCCGACGCGAACACCGCCCACGCCTTGTTGCGCTGCTGCTGCACCACGTGGCCGGTCTGCGGATTGCCCGGGGTCAGCGAGTCGTAGTTGAAGTTGTTGATGGTGACGTCTTCATCGAAGTAGAAGACGCCGGCCTGCCAGTCGAAGCGGCCCCATTCGTTGGATTCCACGCGGAATTCCTGGGTCCACTGGCGGTGGTGCGGCAGGCCGTCGGCCGACTCGGACGAGAACGGAATCAGGCCCGGGCCGGAGTTGCCCGCGCCGAGGAACGCTGCGCCGTAGCCACCGTCGATGTCGCCACGGTTGAGCGATTCGGCGGTCTCATAGCCGGTGATCGAATGCAGGGTCACCGAACCGAGGTTCCACTGCAGGCGCGCGCTGCCGCCCCAGGTTTCCAGGTCGGAGAAGTTGACGCCGTCATTGGCGACCTTGTCGCGGTCGAAGTTCTCGACCAGCGCGTTGCCGCCCTTCTCGATGATGTTGGCGCGGAACAGGCGGGCGGTGCCGTTGAGCTTGCGCTTGTGCAGGTTGAACAGCGCTTCGAAATCCTCGCCTTCGTACAGGAACTGCACGCGGCCGGCGGCTTCGTCATAGCCTTCGAAGCCGCTGTTGGGCGCACCGGCACGGGTGTTGTCGACCCAGTCGTCGCGACGCTGGTAGATGGCCGACACGCGTGCGGACCAGCGGTCGGTCAGCGGGCCGCCGTAGGCGCCCTGCACGTTCCAGCTGTTGTAGGTGCCATAGCCCACGCGCACGTAGCCATCGGCATCCTGCGACGGACGCGCCGAATCGAACTTGACCACGCCGGCCGGGGTGTTGCGCCCGAACAGGGTGCCCTGCGGACCGCGCAGCACTTCCACACCGGCCAGGTCGAACAGCGGGAAGCCCTTCAGCAGCGGGCTTTCCTGCACCACATCGTCGTACACCAGCGAGACCGGCTGCGAAGCATTGAGATCGAAATCGGTGTTGCCCAGGCCGCGGATGTAGAAACGCGGGAAGGCACGGCCGTAGGAGGACTCGATGTTGAGGCTCGGCACGCGCGCAGCAAGGAAGCGGATGTCATCGCCCGCCGAACCGAGCACGTCGAGCTTTTCGCCCTGGATCGCGCTGATCGCAACCGGTACGTCCTTGGCGTTCTCGACGCGACGCTGTGCAGTCACCTGCAGCGCATCGAGGGCGACCGGATCCTTGGCGGCGGGGGTTTCCTGAGCGGCTGCTGCCAGCGGCAGCAGGGCGGAAAGAGCGACAACGAGCGGGCGCGCGACCGGAGAGCGGCCACGGGAAGTACGGGTCGGAGACATGGCGGTAGGCTGTGTTTGGAGGGGTGGTAAAACGGCGCTACCAGATAATTGTTGCAATACAGCACCTCCCTCGCAAATGCCGATCGTTCATGGCCGCCTCGCGCGCCGCCGGAAGCTGCCGCTAGACTCGGCGTTTTCCCCCGCAACGGACCTGCTGCGATGACCCAGTGGTACTTCCATGCTCCCGGCCAGGCCGACCGTGTCGGTCCGTTCGACGAGGAGGCCGCGCGCCGCTTCGCCCAGGCCAATCCGCGCGCGCTGGCCTGGTGCCAGGGCATGACAGGGTGGACACCGGTGTCCGAAATCGTCGCCCTGCAGCAGGCCGGCGCCGCCACGGCAGCGCCGCCGCCGATGCCCCCAGCCACGCCCGCAACCGCAACTGCGTCCACCGGCAGCCGTGCCGACCGCATCGACTTCCGCATCGTCGGCCATGAAATGCAGTTCGTGGAAATCGAACTGGACCCCGGCGAGGGTGCGGTGGCCGAGGCCGGCGCGTTGATGTTCAAGGACGCTTCGGTGCAGATGGATACCGTCTTCGGCGGCGGTGCACGCGGTGGCCAAGGCAGCGGTTTCATGGACAAGGTGATGGCCGCCGGCAAGCGCGTGCTGACCGGTGAGAGCCTGTTTGCCACTGTCTACACGCAGACCGGCCAGGGCCGCGGCAAGGTCGCCTTCGCTGCGCCCTATCCCGGTACCGTGCTGGCGATGAAGCTGGACCAGCACGGCGGGCGCCTGATCTGCCAGAAGGACAGCTTCCTGGCCGGCGCGCGCGGCGTGCAGATCGGCGTGCAGTTCCAGCGCAAGATCATGACCGGCCTGTTCGGTGGCGAGGGCTTCATCATGCAGAAGCTGGAGGGCGACGGCTGGGTGTTCATCCATGCCGGCGGCTGCGTGGTCGAGCGTGAGCTGGCCGCCGGCGAACGCCTGGATGTCGATACCGGCTGCATCGTCGCCTACCACCCGACCGTGGACATGGACGTGCGCCGGGTCAAAGGCATCCGAAGCGTGCTGTTCGGTGGCGAGGGCGTGTTCCTGGCCACCCTGACCGGGCCGGGCAAGGTCTGGCTGCAGTCGCTGCCGTTCTCGCGCCTGGCCGGCCGCATGTGGATGGCGGCGCCGCAGGGCGGCGGCAAGAGCCGCGGCGAGAGTTCGCTGCTGGGCTGAGTGGGCCGACGGCCGGACGGCGCGCCGGTTCTGACCGCAGGATATCGGTAGGTGCCGACCTTGGCCGGCACTGGATTGTGCAAGCGCCGGCCAAGGTCGGCATCTACCGCCCGCATTTCATGAATGGGGAGCCGCCCCACCCTGCCCGCCCTGCCACGCCTTCGGTATGCTGGCGCCCTTTCCTGAATCCGGCGCCGCGAGCGCACTGCCGATGAGCCTGTTCCGCCCCCGTGTGCTGCTGTCCGTCGCCCTGCTCGGCCTGCTGGCCGGCTGCGGTGGCGAAGAGGTCCGCCCCACCCCGCCCGCGCAGCCCACCCTGGTGCCGCAGGCCAAGCCGGTGAAGATCGGCATCGCCCTCGGCGGCGGCGCGGCCAAGGGCTTTGCGCATATCGGCGTGATCAAGATGCTCGAGGCCAACGGCTTCGAACCGGTGGTGGTGTCCGGCACCAGTGCCGGCAGCGTGGTCGGCGCGCTGTATGCCAGCGGCATGGACGCCTTCCAGATGCAGAGCAAGGCGGTGGCGCTGGATGAAGCCAGCATCCGCGACGTACGCCTGTTCTCCGGTGGCCTGGTGCAGGGCCAGAAGCTGCAGGACTACGTCAACGAACAGGTGGCCAACCGCCCGGCCGAGCGCCTGAAGAAGCCGTTCGCTGCCGTCGCCACCCAGCTGGAAACCGGCGAGCGCTCGATCTTCGTGCGCGGCAATGTCGGTCAGGCGGTGCGCGCGTCGAGCAGCATCCCCGGCGTGTTCGAACCGGTGAAGATCGGTGGCCGCAACTACATCGACGGCGGCGTGGTCAGCCCTGTGCCGGTGGACGCCGCGCGCCAGCTCGGCGCCGAGTTCGTGATCGCCGTGGACATCTCCAGCAAGGCCAGCGGCAAGGCGCCGACCGGCATGCTCGGCATCGTCAACCAGTCGATCTCGATCATGGGCCAGCGCCTGGGCGAGCAGGAACTGGCACGCGCGGACATCGTGATCCGGCCGAAGGTGCTGGACATCGGCGCGGCCGACTTCAGCCAGCGCGGCACCGCCATCCTGGAAGGCGAGAAGGCCGCGATGGCGGCGATGCCGCAGATCCGCGCCAAGATCCAGCAGATGCAGAAGGCCCGCGCCGCCGCATTGGCACCGGCACCGGTGGCTGCGCCGAAGTGCGACGAGCCTTCGCGCCTGGGCAAGCTGATGGGCCGCAAGGAAAAGTGCTGAAGCGCACTGCCTGAACGACCCAGGCGGTCAGCGCCGCGGCGGTGGATAGCCACTGGCCAGGCGTCGCTGACGGCGCCGCTCGTCGACCGCCCGGTCATGCCGCTGTGCGCTCAGCTGCAACTGCTCCATCGCGTCCCCCGGCAGCCACAGCTGCTGCTGCGCACGGGTGATCGCGACGTAGGCTGCGCGCACCGGGCTGTGCAGCGCGCGCGCATCATGGCCGCTGTCGAAGCAGCACGGCGCCATGGACACCGTGGCGAACTGCAGGTTCTTGGCATGCTGGGCCAGGCACAGCACGATGCTGGCCTCGCCCGCATCGACCAGCTGCCCGAGCAGACGCTGCAGCGCCGCAGCATCGAAGCCACCGGCAAACAGCGCGGGAATGTCCGCCTGTCCACGCTTGGCGCAGACCTGCACGAAGCTTTCCCAGCGTTGTCCGGGGCCGCCAGCGGCGGCGCTGCGCCATGCATCGATCGGACCGTCCACCTCTTTCAACAGCGCCTGCCGCGACGCCGGATGCAGATGCACGCGCGCACCACGCGCAACCAGCGCGTTGGCTTCCAGCAGCATCCGCCACAGGCTGCCGTACAGTCGGGCGCCAGTGCTGGGCACCACCGACCAGTCGTCATAACGGCGCAGGCCGGTGGCGCGGTCGCTGGCCCCCATGAACGGTGCCGGCTCGCCGAGATCGTCCAGTGCCAGCGACTGGTTGACCAGCGCATCGACCTGGCGCCCCTGGCGCACCGACTGGTGCATCTCCAGCGTTTTCGCCGATGACCAGCGCTGTACGCGTCCGCTCAACCGCTGATGCGGATCGCCCAGGCTGACCACGCCGGGCGCGTGGGTGGCCAGCAGCTGTTTCCAGGCCGGGCTGAGATCGTGCGCCTCATCGACCAGCACCATGCCGAGCGACACGGGCAGCGGCACGCCACGCAGCGCCAGCCATTTGCCGATATGCCCGGCATCCAGCCGCAGGCAACCGCCCTTCTGCACCACCGCATCGAACATGCAGCGCCAGACGAATTCCGCCGCCGCGATGAACGGCGTGGCTTCCAGCTGCGCTGCGCCCAGCGAGCGCTGGAAGTGCCAGGCCTGCAGGTTCGGCGCTGACGACGCGCACCAGCGGTTGATGGCGTCCAGGGCGATCATCAAGACCTGGTCCGGCCGGCGCGCGCCGATGGCCGGCAGGCCGAGCCGTGCGGCCGCCTCGCGCAAGGTCAGCGTGCTCTGCCGGTACGTCGGTACGAAGCCGCCGGTCAGGCCGTTGGCGGCGGCATGGCGGGCGATCGTGTTGGCGAACTCGATCTGGGTCAGCAGGCGGGTGCCAGCGTCGGCCGGCAGCCGCGCGCGGAATGCCTCGACCTGGCCACGCGTGGGCGCCACGTAGGTGTAGCGGCCCGGGCGCGCCTGCAGCAGCGCCAGCACCAGATGGCCCTTGCCGGTGCCGGCATAGGCCTGCAGGTCGATCAGCTCATCGGGATTGGCGGCGATCGCGCGCAGCACGCGTGCCTGTTCGGAGGTGAACAGGCCGTTGTGCTGGGTCGCGTGCGCTGTCTGTTCGTCATCGCCGGCGTCTTCGTCATCGCCTTCGGCCAGCGATGTCGCCGGGAAATGGATGGTGTGCTCCTCCAGGGTGATCCTGCAGGCCGCCTGGAAGTCCGCGCCGGGATATGCGTGCGGCGACACGGCCAGCACCGCCTCCATCACCTCGTCCGGTGCCAGCAGCACGTCCTGCGCGGCCAGCACGCCCAGCCAGGCCTCCAGCGCCCGCGCGTCCTGTCCAGCAGCGGCCGCCAGCTGCGCCTGCGCAGCGTGGCCATCATCCGCGGCGAACAGCGCACAGGCATCGTGCAGCACGCGCTGCAGCTGGGCGGCCGGTTGCTTCTGCCGGCGGCACAGCATGGCCACCAGCAGGCCGGCCTGCTCCAGCGGCGTGTCCGGCGGCGTGCCGTCGGTCAGGTGCCGCAGCAGACTCTGCTCGCGCAGCGGAAGGAACACCAGGGAAGACGTCGAGGATGGGGTATCAGACATGCCGGAGCCAGAAGGAATCACTGCGCTGCCTGCATGTTGACGGCCGCCGCGGGGCACGATGCTCGGCCAGTGCGCGCGCGCCGTCAAACATCACGGCGCCCGCTCATTCAAGCTGCGACAACGGCAATGCCTGGAAACCCTTGACCGTGCGCAGCACGAAGCTGGAATTGGCGTCGGCCACGCCGCCGGCGTTGAGCAGCCTGTCCAGCAGGAAGCGCGAAAAATGTTCCAGGTCGCGAACATAGACATGCAGCAGGTAGTCCATGTCGCCGGTCAGGGCGTGGCAGGCCACCACTTCATCCCAGGCCTGCACGCTGTCGACGAAGTGCCCGATCGCGGCCTGGTCATGCTTTTCCAGCTGCACGCGCACGAAGGCCTGCAGTCCCAGCCCCAGCTGGCGCGGCTCCAGCCGTGCGCCATAGCCGGTGATCACACCCTCGCTTTCCAGCCGCTGCATGCGCCGCAGGCAGGCCGAGGGCGACAGGTTCACCCGGGCCGCCAGCTCGGCGTTGGTGACGCGTCCATCGCGCTGGATTTCGTCCAGCAGGCGTATATCCGTGCGATCGAAGTGGACTTCTCCAGCCATTGCTGCCCCGCAACATGGTGAGTACGCAATGATATTGCGCCAATGGCACTGAATCACGCAACTTTTGCAACCCTGTTGCGCGCCCCCTGCCCTAGCATCGTGGGTATCCCGTCAAGGAGTCTTCCATGGACCTCGCCCAGCCCCGCCGCGTCGAACACCAGCAGACCGACAAGGGCTACGTGCCGGTGTACACCACCGCGCTCGTCGAGCAGCCGTGGGACACCTATACCGCCGACGACCACGCCACCTGGAGCACGCTGTACCAGCGCCAGCGCGAACTGCTGGTCGGCCGCGCCTGCCAGGAGTTCCTGGATGCGCAGGACGAAATGGGCATGAGCGCGCACATGATCCCGCGCTTCGACCAGCTCAACGAAGTGCTCGGTGCGGCCACGGGCTGGACCCTGGTGGGCGTGGAAGGCCTGCTGCCAGAGCTGGATTTCTTCGATCACCTGGCCAACCGCCGTTTCCCGGTCACCTGGTGGATCCGCCGTCCCGACCAGATCGACTACATCGCCGAACCGGATCTGTTCCACGATCTGTTCGGTCACGTGCCGCTGCTGATGAACCCGGTGTTCGCCAACTACATGGAGGCGTACGGCCGTGGTGGCGTCAAAGCGCACGCGATCGGCCCCGAGGCGCTCCAGAACCTGACCCGCCTGTACTGGTACACGGTGGAGTTCGGCCTGATCGACACGCCCGACGGCATGCGCATCTACGGTGCCGGCATCGTCTCGTCGAAGGGCGAATCGCTGTACTCGCTGGAGTCGGCGGCACCGAACCGCATCGGTTTCGACCTGCAGCGGATCATGCGCACGCGCTACCGCATCGACACTTTCCAGAAGACCTACTTCGTCATCGACAGCTTCGAACAGCTGATGCAGGCGACATCGCCGGACTTCACCCCGATCTACGCAGCACTGGCCGACCAGGCGCACCTGCCGGCGGGCGATGTGCAGGCTGAGGACCGCGTGTTCCAGGCCGGTACGGGTGAGGGCTGGGCTGATGGTGGGGATGTGTGAGGGTCCACCGGTTCAACGCAGGCGGTCAGGAATCGTCGCTGGCAGTTGATTGAGCCGCTGCAGCACCGCGTGCGCGTGATAGGTCCGTCCCCAGCGACGATCGTTGCCGGGGACAAGGACTCCTTCAGACTCAAGCGCGTAGATGCCCGTCAGGGCAGATCTATCGGAAACGTCCAATAACGCAGCCACTTTGGCTGCGGTCACCACCGGGTGGCCGATCAGCAGTGGCGGAAGCCTGCGTGCCACCGAGTCGCGTCGATATCCTCGAAGTTGAATCTCCCACTCTGCCATCAGCCGGGACATGTCATCGGCGATGGAGATCGCGTCATGGGAAGACTCCACTACGGCCTGGCACAGCATATCCATCCACGGGCCCCATTCACCGCGAAGCTGCACTTGGTTGAGAGCGTCGTAGTAGGCGCTCCTGTTGCGCAGCAAGGCGCCTGACAGGTAAAGCGGTGGGTGGTGTTCGGCGGCCAGGATCAACGGCAACAGCAGCCTTCCCGTGCGTCCGTTGCCATCCTTGTAAGGATGGATGGTTTCAAACTGGGCGTGGGCTATTGCCAGTTGCGCAATGATGTTGAGTTCAAACGGCTCGTCCTCAACGGGCTCGTACTTCAGCATGGCGCGCTCGAGTTCACGCATCCCCTCGTCAATGCGATCGGGCGGCGAAGGAACGAAACGGGCATCCTCCGGTCGTCCACCCAGCGGGCCGATGATGGCCTGCTCCTGGCGGTAGCATCCCTTTGGAAAGTCGTCCGCAGCGTCCTGCATCAGCACTGCATGGAGCTGGTTCACCAGCGTGAGATCGAGCGCCTCACGTCCGCGGGCACGCACGGCGTCAAGGCCCAGTTGCAATGCCTGTACGTAGCGCTCGGTCACCACGACATCGGCAGGCAAACCATCCAGGCCGAGTGTGGCTTCAAACACCAGCAGTTCGTCCAGGTTGGTCTGGGTACCCTCGATCTGGGAGCTCTGAACGGCTTCGCGCCGCGCGAGCGTCCGGGTCACCATGTCGGGGGCAGGCCATTGCCTCATCGCCTGATCCAGACGATCCAGTGAGGCATTTGCAGCGATGAGGCGCTGCCGCGAGCCCGCATGCCCTTCCGGCAGCCGGCGAGGCGTCGGTGGAGGGACCATCGCCAGCAGATTGGGCCGCCCTTCCACGGGAACGAGGTAGGTCTGCAAGGGCCCTGCAATGTCTGCCCGGCGCATCGGAAATCTCCGCGGAAGTCACTCTATCCTTCAAAAGGCTCCCATGCTTTTGAAGTTTAGGCAAGTAACCTTCAAATTCACGCAGAGCTTTTGAAGCTTTTGGGGATGGATCGCCCGTCCCGGTACCCTGCAGGCCATGACCGATGTGTTTACCGACCTGCGGGTTACCGACGTCGATTTCGACGACGACTTCATCCTGCTGATCCTGGCCGACGGCCGCCGCACCCGGCAGCCGTTGCGCTGGGCGCCTGCGCTGCATGAAGCTGACGCCACGCAGCGAGCGCAGTGGGTGCTCACTGCCGACGGGCTGGGCGTGAACTGGCCGGCGCTGCTGCCGGCGCAGGAACGCGGCGTGGTCGACGTTCCAAACCAGGTGTGGGATGACCGCTATGAAGCCGCCCTCGCCCGCCTGCAATCGCATGCCTGGAAGTTGGATGCGCTGTCTGACGAAGACCAGCAGCTGGTCGCGCTGTGGCGGATGGAAGCAGACATCAACAACGGCGGCTTCATGCAGTTCCTGTGCAACTGGGGCGACCCCACCTGCCAGCTGGCGCTGCGCGCATTGCAGGCGATGGGCGCAACACAGACCCACGCGATCCTGGCGGGCATGCGCGGGCTGCTGGATCGTCTGGAAGACGACCCGGCGATCGAGGAACTGACCGACCTGTACGGCGCGATGAGCGAAGACGAGCAGCAGGCGCTGGAGGCGTTCGAGGACGACTACTACGCCCGCCCGGAAGATCTTGCGCGATTGGGCCTGAAGCATTTCGGCGCGGAGCCGTTGTAGAGCCAAGCCGAGCATGGGCTCGGCTCTACAGATAAGCGCAGACCCGTGTAGAGCCAAGCCGAGCATGGGCTCGGCTCTACAGATAGGCGCAGACCCGTGTAGAGCCAAGCCGAGCATGGGCTCGGCTCTACAGATAAGCGCAGACCCGTGTAGAGCCGAGCCCACGCTCGGCTGCTTTTCAGTTACCGCGGGTACGCCAGCAGCACCACCAGATCCTCTTCGCCCACCTGCTGCAGCGCATGGCTGCTGCCCGTGCGCGTCAGCAGCGCATGACCCGCACGCACATCATGCTGCTTCCCATCCAGCACATAGCTGCCCTGCCCGCTCACGATGTAATAGATCTCATCCTTGTGCTGCGGATGCAGGCCGATGCCCGCGCCCTTGTGCAGCACACGCTTGCGCAGCACGAACGGCAGGCCCTGCGCATCGGCGAAGAACGGATACGCCGTGGTCGGCCCGGCGCCGCCGTGCGGGCCCGGTTGCGCGCGCGCCAGCGTGTCCTCGTGCACCACCTGCGAGGCTCGTGCAGGATCGCCGCCCTGCCCTGTTCCCGTCACATCGCAGTCGATATCACGCACCAGTGCCGGCTGCAGCGTCGGCAACACCAGCACCGCTTCGCGCAGCACCAGGCACGCCACCGCAGTGGCACCGGCCGCGCTGAAGTGCGTGCCATCGGCCTTGTGCTGTTCCGGCACGAACAGGAAGTATGGGCGCGCGCCCTGCTCGCCCAGCGCGCGGATCCAGCGCGTGCTGCGGTCGTTGAGGTCGATCAGCGCGACGTGTTCGCGTGCGGCCAGCTGCTGCATGGCCAGCGTGTAACGCGCATGCGTATCCAGCAGCGAACCGAAGTCGTACAGCAGCCGCGCCACCGGCGTGACCAGCACCGGTGTGGCGCCCTTGTCACGCGCCACCTGCACGTAACGCATCAGCAGCTGTGGATAGTCGCTGTCCGGATCGGTGTAGCGCGTGGGATCTTCAAACTTCGCGTCGTTGTGGCCGAACTGGATCAGCAGCACATCGCCACGACGTAGTTCGGGGGCAATCGCATCCAGGCGCCCTTCGTCGATGAAGCTGCGCGTGCTGCGCCCGCCCTTGGCGTGGTTGTGCACTTCGAAACGCGCCGGGTCCAGATAGCTCTGCAGCATCTGCCCCCAGCCGGCCTGTGGCGCGCGTTCGGGGCCGTATTCGGCAGCGGTGGAATCGCCGGCAATGAACAGCCGCACCGGCGCCGCATGCGCGGCGGTGCTCGACAGCAACAGCAGCAACAACAGCCTTCGCATCGCCAGCCCCCTGTAGAGCCGAGCCACGCTCGGCTGTTTTTTGATCAGAGCGCGACAGCCGAGCATTGGCTCGGCTCTACAGACCGGTGTACTTCAGCGCGCCAGCCAGCCACCATCGACCGGCAGCACTGCGCCGTTGATGTAATCCGACGCCGACGAAGCCAGGAACACCGCCGCTCCCGCCAGATCTTCCGGGTTGCCCCAGCGGCCGGCCGGAATGCGCTCGAGGATCGCCTTGTTGCGGTCTGCATCGGCGCGCAGCGCGGCGGTGTTGTCGGTAGCCATGTAGCCCGGCGCGATGGCGTTGATGTTCACGCCCTTGCCGGCCCATTCGTTGGCCAGCAAGCGGGTGATGCCGGCGATGCCGCTCTTGCTGGCGGTGTACGACGGCACGCGGACGCCGCCCTGGAACGACAGCATCGAGGCGATGTTGATGATCTTGCCGCTGCCCTGGGCGATGAAATGGCGGCCGGCAGCCTGTGAGATGAAGAAGGCCGACTTGATGTTGACGTTCATCACGTCGTCCCAGTCCTGCTCGCTGAAGTCCACTGCATCGGCGCGACGGATCAAGCCGGCGTTGTTGACCAGGATGTCCAGCCTGCCGAGGCCTTCGATGGTTTCGCGCACCACGCGCTCGACCGGCTCGATGCTGATCAGGTTGGCTTCGATGGCCAGGCAGCGGCGGCCCAGCGCGGTGATCTTCTCGATGGTTTCGGTGGGCGGGGCGATGCCGGCCACCGCGACATCGGCGCCAGCGGCAGCCAGTGCCACCGCGATGCCCTGGCCCAGGCCGGTGTTGCCACCGGTTACCAGAGCGACTTTTCCTTCCAGGCTGAAGGGATTGGTCATTGCGTATGCGTTCCTTGGTAGAGGCGTGCGTGATGCAGGCAAGCGGCCACCGCACAACGTGCGCGGCGGCCTGTCAGTGCTTACTTGAGCTGGCAGATGTCCAGCACGTGCATGTCGGTGTAGTCCAGGTTCTCGCCACCCATCGCCCAGATGAAGGCGTAGTTGCTGGTGCCGGCACCCATGTGGATCGACCACGGCGGCGACACCACCGCTTCGTTGTTCTGGATGACGATGTGGCGCTGTGCGTCCGGCTCGCCCATGAAGTGGTAGACGCGGTCGCTGTCGCCCAGGTCGAAGTAGAAATAGACCTCGCTGCGGCGGTCGTGCAGGTGCGGCGGCATGGTGTTCCACACGCTGCCCGGCTTGAGCACGGTCAGGCCCAGCAGCAGCTGCGAGGACTGGCAGGTGGCCGGCACGATGTACTGGTAGATGGTGCGTTCGTTGCTGGTTTCCAGCGCGCCGCGATCGAGTGCAACCGCGTCCTTGATCGACAGCTGCTTGGTTTCAAAGCGCGCATGGGCCGGGGTCGAGGCCAGGTAGAACTGCGCCGGGTTGGCGGCATCCTGCGAAGCGAAGACGACGTCCTTGCTGCCCATCGCCACGTACAGGCCATCCTTCGGCCCCAGCGTGTACACGGTGCCATCGACGGTGACCGTACCGGTGCCGCTGCCGACGTTGATGATGCCCAGCTCTCGGCGCTCCAGGAACGGATGGCCGGCGGCCGAGGCCGGTTCGGTCTGCGCAGGCAGGGCCAGCGGGCCGCTGACCGGCGCGGCGCCACCCAGCACGAAGCGTTCGTAGTGGGTGTACTTCAGGGTCACCGCATCGGCGTTGAACAGGCCATCGAGCAGGTACAGCTCGCGCAGCTGATCGTTGCTGGCGCCCTTGATGGCATCGGGATGGGTGGCGTAGTGGGTCTTGCAGTACATGGCTTCTCCAGAGCAGGGGGCGGGCCGATGGTTCGGCCCCGGCACGGTTCACGGTCGATTCTAGCCAGACAGGAAACCGGTGTCATTTTGCGCCGCACGATAGCGGTCAGACGGCATCGGCGGGGTGGGGCGGGTTGAAAGGTGTCGCGAGCAAGCTGGCGACCTACCGGACTGATTCCTTTGGAATCAGTCCTCCGGCGGTTGGCAGGAATCGCGCACGATCAGGTGCGGACGCACGCTGGCGATCTGCAGCGCAGGCTGGCCATCGGGCTGGATCAGCATCGCAGCGGCGGTGCGGCCGGTATCGCGGGTATGCCGGCGCACCGAGGTCAGCGACGGCCACAGGCGCGAGGCCAGCGGGCTGTCGTCGTAGCCGACGATGGACAGCTGGCGCGGAATGTTGATGCCGGCGCGCAGCGCGACCTTGTAGATACCGGCGGCCATTTCATCGTTGCCGGTGAAGATGGCGGTCGGCCGACGCTTGCCCAGCAGCAGTTTCTCGGCGGCGGCCACACCGGATTCGAAGGTGTAGCCGGCCTCGATGATGCGATCCTTCGGCAGCTCGATGCCACGCTGCGACAGCGCCTCGATGAAGCCGGCGGTGCGTTCGTGCGCCGAGCGGTAGGCACTCGGGCCGGTCACCAGGGCGATATCGCGGTGGCCCAGCGAAAGCAGGTAATCGGCCGCTTCGGCGGCACCATCGCGGTCGTGGGTGACCACCATCTGCGAGGTTTCATCCAGCGGCAGCGCCGCCACGCGGGTGAAGCGGCAGCCGATCTCGTCCAGCATGTCCGCCAGCGCCTGGTCTTCGGACGCACGCGGCACCAGGATCACCCCATGCAGCTTCTGCTGCTGGGCGAAGCGGCGCACGCCGTCGATGTAACCGGGGCTGCGGCTGTCGCAGGGGTGCACCACCAGTTCGAAGCTGGAGCCACGCAGCGCATCCAGCGCGCCGTACTGCATGTCCACGATGTACTGCGCGGTGGGGTTGTCGTAGACCATGCCGATCAGGAACGAGCGGCGGAAGGCCAGGCCACGGGCCAGCGGGTCGGGGCTGTAGCCGACCTCGCGCATCAACGCTTCCACCTTGTCACGCGTGTCCTTGCGCACCAGCGGCGAGTTGTTGATGATCCTTGAAACCGTTTTCTTGGATACACCCGACAGTCGCGCGATGTCATTGATCGTGGCTGCCTTGCCCTTTGCCAATGCCGGCGTAGCGGCATCGTTCTTGTTGCGCACTGACATGTAGTGAACCCGATAAGCCTGGGGATTCCAGCGCGCGCTCAGTCCAGCGCGCGATAGCGGAAGCTGCGGAAGGTTACCGCACCGTTGCCGGCCGCATACAGCGCCGGTTTCAGTGCCAGGAACTTGCCGGCCACATTGTGATGGTAACCGGACACTTCCATCTGAACCGGATACTTCTGCCAGCGCTGGCCATCGGCGCTGGAGTGGATGGTGACGATGTGGCGGTTGTTGGTCACCCGCAGCCAGAGCCGGCCGCCCTTGGCACTGGCCGCCAGCCGGGTGGGGCGCTCCTCGCCGTAGCGGTGCATGACGAACTGCTCGCCATTGCTGCCCACGCCCACGTACAGGCGGTCGCTGTAGAACAGCAGGGCACCGCCGACCGCGCCGGGGGCGATCTCCATCTGCACCTCGAACTGGTAGGCCGGGTCGCCGGCGATGGTGGTCAGTGGCGAGGCATCGCGCGGCGTGCTGCCCTTGCCCTGCAGCACCAGGCCGTCGCCGCTGAAGCGCAGGCGCCGGTATTCATCCACCGCCGGGTTGAAGAACGCCCACTGCGGGCCGAGCGTGCGGCCGTTGAAATCATCGGACAGGGCCATCCCGTGCGGCGTCAGCGCGCTGCCCGATGGCTTGCGCAGCGGCTGCCCGAGGTCCCCGCCCTTGGCCACGAACCAGCCATCGGCGGTCCACTCGATCGGTTCCAGCAGGGCCTGCCGGCCCAGCGTCCAGAAGCCGTTCTCGTAGCCGTGGTACATCATCCACCAGCGGCCGTCGGTGCCTTCAATCACCGTGGCGTGCCCGCGCGACCACCACGGTTCAGCGGCCGACTGCGTGCGCATGATCGGGTTGTTCGGCGCATTCACCCAGGGGCCATGGATCGAGCGCGAGCGCGCGGTGATCACCATGTGCCCGGTCGGCGGGCCGGCGGTGCCGCCCACCGCGGTGGTCATGTAGTACCAGCCATCGCGGAAATGGATCTTCGGCCCTTCCTGGGCGTAGGCCTCCACGTCCCAGCTTTCCGGGTAGCGCCAGCCGTCGTACACGTGCTTCGGCGTACCCACCACGCTCAGGCCATCATCGGCCAGCTGCACATAGTCGCCACCGCTGAGGAACAGGTAGCGCTTGCCGTCCTCGCCAACCGCGTGGCCGGGGTCGATGTAGCCGCCCAGGCCGATGTCGATCGGCGCACTCCACGGGCCCTTGATGTCATCGGCCCAGACCACGAAGTTGCTGCGGCGCTCACCGGTGCGCGCCGGGAAGTAGATGAAGTAGCGGCCCTGGTGCTTGACGATGTCCGGCGCCCAGATCGCGCCCACGTTCTGCGTGATCGCATGACCGAGCGGCTGCCAGTTGACCAGGTCGCGCGAGTGCCAGATCGGCAGGCCGGGGTAGGCATCGAACGAAGACAGGGTGAGGTAGTAGTCCTCGCCGTCCTTCAGCACCGACGGATCGGGCCTGTCACCAGCCAGCACCGGATTCAGGAAGGTGCCGTTGCCAAGGTCGGCCTGGCGCTGCTGCTCGATGCCGCGCTTCCACTGCGCGGGCGCGGGAGCGGCAGCCAGTGCGGGCAGCGCAGCCAGCAGCAGGCCGAGCAGGGCAGTTGCAGCAGCGCGGTGCAGGGTCTGTGTCATGGGAGCGCCTCCGCTCATCAGGCGCGCAGCGCGGCGGGGAGCCACAGCGACAGCGACGGGAAGAAGGTGACGATCAGCAGCACGCCCAGCGCGGCGAACCAGAACGGCCAGATCGTGCGCATGCTCTGGCCGACGCTGATCTTGCCGATGGCGGTACCGATGAACAGCACCGAGCCCACCGGCGGGGTGACCAGGCCGAGGCCACCGGTCAGCACCAGCACCAGGCCGAAGTGGATCGGATCGATGCCATAGGCCTTGGCCACCGGCAGGAAGATCGGCGTGCAGATCAGGATCATCGGTGCCAGGTCCATGAAGGTGCCCAGCAGCAACAGCATCACCACGATCATCAGCAGCACCATGAACTGGCTGTGCGCGAACGACTGCAGGAAGTCCACCGCCGCCGCAGGCACCTGCAGGTAGGCCAGCAGCCAGCCGAACACCGCCGCGGTGGCAATCACGAACAGGATCACGCCGGTACTGCGCGCGGCATGGATGACCGTGTCGAAGAACTCGCGCCAGCGCAGCTGCCGGTACAGCACGGTGGTAACCAGCAGGGCGTAGACCACGGCGATGGCCGCGCTTTCCACTGCGGTGAAGATGCCGGCGCGGATACCGACGAAGATCAGCGCCACCAGGCCCAGGCCGGGCAGGGCGGAGATGATGCGCAGCAGTACCGCGCGCCAGCCCGGGAACACTTCCACGCCATAGCCACGGCGACGCGCGACCACGTAGCCGGTGATCATCAATGCCAGCGTCATCAACAGCGCCGGCACGATGCCTGCGGCGAACAGGTCGGCGATCGACAGGCCACCACCGGCAGCGGCCGAGAACAGGATCAGGTTGTGCGATGGCGGCACCAGCAGCGCCACCAACGCGGCGGTGATGCTGACGTTCACCGCGAAGTCGCGGTCGTAGCCGCGCTTGACCATCTGCGGAATCATCGTGCCGCCTACGGCCGAAACATCGGCGATGGCCGAGCCGGACACACCGCCGAAGAACAGCGAGGACAGGATCGAGACCTGGCCCAGTCCACCGCGCATGCGCCCCACCAGCGATGAGGCCAGGGCGATCAGGCGCTCAGAGATGCCGCCGCGCATCATGATCTCGCCGGCGAAGATGAACAGTGGAATGGCGATCAACGAAGCCGAACCGGTACCGGCGGAGATCTGCTGGACCAGCACGATGCTGGGAATGTCCAGGTACAGCAGGGTGGCCAGCGCCGCAGCGGCCAACGCGTAGGCCACCGGCACACCCAACAGCAGCAGCGCGGCGAAAACAGAGAACAGGATGGTGATGCCCATGGATCAACGATCTCCTTCAGCGTCGGCGGCGTCGGCGGCCGTGGCCTGCAGCGCCTTCCATGCACGGTTCAGTGCGAACAACAGCATCAGCGCACCGCCCACGGCCAGCGGCAGGTAGTTGATGCTCTGCGGCAGATTGGCGCCGGCGGTCTTGATGTCCATGCCATCCAGCAGCAGGTCGGCCGACCAGAACGCGATGAAGCCGCCCAGCACGGCCACCACCAGCTGGGTGAATACATCCACCGCCCGGCGCAGGCCGGCACCCATGTAGGCGTGCAGCAGGAAGAAGCCGAAGTGGCGGTTGGTGTGCACGCCGCAGGCCGCGCCCAGGCTCATCGCCGTGGCCAGCAGCAGCAGGGTCACCGGCTCGGTCCAGCTGGGCGAATCGTTGATCACGTAGCGGGCGAACACCTGCCAGCCCTGCACCACCACCAGCCCCAGCAGCGCAGCCACGGCGATGTAGATGGCGATGTCGGCAATGTGGTCCAGCAAGCGCTGGCCGGGGCCGGCGGCGGGAATCGTCGTCTCGGTCATGGCAGTGTCCTCAGGCGGCAGCGCGGATGCGGGCGACCAGCGCGGCCAGCTCGGGTTGCTGCAGGTACTGCTGCAGCAGCGGCTGGGCGGCGGCGCGGAACGCGGGAAGGTCCACCTCGTTGGCTTTCACGCCAGAGGCCAGCACCGCGCGACGCGCGGCGTCTTCGGACGCATCCCACTGCGCGCGCATCACCTTCACCGAGGCGCGTGCGGTCTCCAGCAGCAGCTGGCGGTCGGCCGGCTGCAGGCGCTCGAAGCTGGCGCGCGACATCAGCAGCACGTCCGGCGCATACGAGTGATCGCTCTGCGACCAGTAGTGCGCGGCCTCGAAGTGGCGACTGGAATGGAAGCTGCGCATGTTGTTCTCGGCACCGTCGATCATGTGCGTCTCCATGCCGGAGAACGTATCGCCCAGCGACATCGGCGTCGGGTTGGCGCCGAGCAGGCGCATCAGCTGGATGAAGATGTCCGAGGACGCCACGCGCAGTTTCAGCCCGTGCAGATCGCTGGGCTGCACGATGGGATGCTTGGTGTTGTAGAAGCAGCGCGCGCCGGAATCGTAGATCGCCAGGCCGACCAGGTCGCGGCTCTCGAACCCGCGCAGCACCGCCTCGGCGATGCCGCCATCGAGTGCGGCGCGCTGGTGCGCCACCGACTCGAACACATACGGCAGGCACAGTGCCTGGGTCAGCGGGAATGCGTTGTTCAGCGCACCGGCATACACGCGGGTGATGTCGATGGCACCGAAACGGGCCATGTCGATCGCTTCCGATTCGCGACCGAGCTGGCCGGAATGGTATTGCCGCAGGCGCAGGCGACCGTTGCTTTCACGCTGCAGCGTTTCGCCGATCCACTTCACCGCGGTCACGGTGGGGTAGTCGGCCACATGCACATCAGTGGCGGTCAGCAGCTGGCCACCGTCGATGGCATCGGCGGGCCCGCGGCCACAGGCCGCGAGCATCGGGGTGGCCAGCGCAGCAGCGCCACCGGCCAGGAAGTGTCGTCGTGTGATCATCTGCGCCCTCCCGCGCGTGTTCACCGGATCGTGCGGCGGTTACCCGGCCGGCACGGCCCTGCAGGCAATCTCGCCGAAGCCGGCAAACCGCACCAGCGCCGTCTGTCCTGCGGTGATGTCATGGATGCCGGTGGCGTTGCCGGTGGCGATCAGGTCGCCGCGCCGCAACGGCCGGCCGCGCAGCGCCGAACGGGACAGCGCGAACGCATACGCCGCACGCAGGCCGCCGGGCAGGCGGGTCGCTCCGCCGGTGCCGACCACCTCGCCCTCGATCAGGGTTTCGGCGCGCAGGTCGGTCTCGTCGCGGGCGGTCCAGTCGGCGATCTCCGGCCCCAGCACCAGGCCATTGTTGTTGCCGAAGTCGGACACCACCACGCGCGGGCCGAGTTCGTTGATCGTTGCCAGCGGGCTGCTGGCCACTTCCACGCCGATGTACAGGCGCGCCGGCAGCGCTTCGGCCTGCTCGGGCGACCAGTGCAGCTGTGCGGCCGGAGCGTCCTCCAACAGCTCCAGCACGTACTCGGCCTCGACCGCGCCGAAGCCGCCGACGAACACCGGGATGTCCACTGTTCCACCGGTAGCATTTTTCAGTTGACGCGAGAAAACCGGGCCCAGCAGGCGGTCGTCGCCGGATGCGTCGCGGCGCTCGGCAGCGATGTAGCCAACCTTCCAGCCCACCACCTGGTCATCCCAGCTGGCGATGGCCAGATCCTGCACCTGGTAGGCAGCCACCAGGTCAGGCGGGACAAGGCCCGGGAAGCCGGGCAGGGCCTGGCCGGCGCGGCGCGCGGTAGTGAAGGCGTGGGCGATCGCGGCCGCATCGTCCGGCGGCGGCGTCTGCCCATGTATGCCGTGTTCGTTGCTCAAGAACGGTCTCCCTCTGGCGTTGTTGCACTGCCCATCGACAGCGTCTGCAGGAGGTGTATATGGTAAACCGGTGTCATCGTGCAAGCCGCAGCGCATCACGAGCGCTTGCCGGTGACCTCGGCCACTCTGTTGCCTCCCCGTTGGAGCCCTGCCCACCATGCGTTTTTCCCGTGTGCTGTTGTTGCTGACCGGCCTGCTGCTGGCCGTTCCTGCGTCCGCCGTCGATGCGCCGCTGCGCGCGGGCGAGCGGCTGGGCAAGGAGCTCGCTGGTGAACAGATACCCCTGTGGCCAGCCGGCCAGGTGCCCGGTGAAACCGGCACTGCGCGACCGCCGCGCGTGGTCGAGCGCAGCGATGATCCGGCCCACCCTGATCGCTTCATCGACCAGGTCGATGCGCCCTACCTGCTGGTGCATACACCCGCCCATGGCAACGGCCGCGCGCTGCTGGTGATTCCCGGTGGCGGCTACCAGCGCGTGGTGATCGACAAGGAGGACAGCGCGCTGGTGCCGGCGTGGGTGGAGCGTGCCGGCTATACCCTGTTCGTGCTGCGCTACCGCCTGCCGCAGGCCGGCCGCGACCGCAAGGCGGCGCAGGCAGACGCGCAGCGCGCACTGCGCGTGGTGCGCGACCAGGCCGCACGGCGCAGGCTGGATGCCGACAGCGTGTCGGTGATGGGCTTCTCCGCCGGTGGCCACGTCGCCGCACGGCTGGCCACCGGTTTCGATGCGCCGGTCTACCCACCACGCGATGCCATCGATCGCCTCAGCGCGCGTCCCGCCCGCGCGGTGCTGGTGTACCCGGTGATCGACATGGGTCCGCATGCTCACAGCGGTTCACGCGGACGTCTGCTGGGCGAGCAGGCCGATGCGGCGCTGGCTGCGCAGTATTCGATGCAGCAGCACGTACGCGCGGACATGCCGCCGACGCTGCTGATCCACGCCAACGACGACCGCGTGGTCAGCGTGCACAACAGCGAGGTGATGGCGCAGGCGCTGGCCAAGGCGGGCGTCGAGCACGAACTGCATCTGTTCGCCCACGGCGGCCATGGCTTCGGCATGCGCATGCCGCCTGATTCAACGCTGGCCGTGTGGCCGCTGCTGGCACAACGCTGGCTGCAGGCGACGGAGGCCGCACCTTGAACGCATGGACGACCGACCTGCAGCGCCGTCGTTTCCTGCGCGACAGTGCACGCTGGGCGCTGGCCACGGCCACCCTCGCAGCGCTTCCTGCATCCGCACTGCCTGGACCACGTGCTGACACACAGGTGGTGGCACGCCTGCGTGGCGGCCGCGTGCGTGGCCAGCGCGAGTACGGCGTGCACATGTTCCGTGGCCTGCGCTATGGCGCGGACACCTCCGCCTACCGTTTCCAGCCACCGCGCCGCGAGACAGGTTGGCGAGGCATCGCCGACGCCCTGGAATACGCCGCCTCTGCGCCACAGTCGGGCGCGGACGGGCCGGGCAGCGAAGACTGTCTGTTCCTCAACGTATGGACCCCAGCGCTCGGCGACGGCGGCAAGCGGCCGATCCTGGTGTACCTGCATGGCGGCGGCTTCAACAACGGTTCCGGCAGCGACCCGCTGTACGACGGCAGCGCGCTGTGCCGGCGCGGCGACGTGGTGGTGGTCACCGTCAATCATCGCCTGAACACCTTCGGCTACCTGTACCTGGGCGCGCTGGGCGACCCGCGTTATGCGGCCTCCGGCAACGTCGGCCAGCTCGACCTGGTGCAGGCGCTGCAGTGGGTGCGGGAGCACGCCGCGGTGTTCGGTGGCGATGCCGGCAACATCACCGTGTTCGGGCAGTCCGGTGGCGGCGCCAAGATCGCCACGCTGATGGCGATGCCCGCAGCGAAGGGCCTGTTCCAGCGCGCGTGGACGATGAGCGGGCAGCAGGTCACCGCGGCCGGTCCACGTGCGGCGGCGCAACGCGCTTCGATTGCGATGGACGCGGTTGGCGCGCGCGACCTGCAGGCACTGCTGCGCTTGCCGACGGCCGACCTGCTGGCCGCCACCCGCGCACGCGATCCTTCGCGGGTGGAAAGCAGCGCGCTGTATTTCGGCCCGGTGCTGGATGAGGTGGTGCTGCCGGTGCATCCGTTCTGGCCACAGGCACCGGCGCAGTCCGCGTCGATTCCGATGGTGATCGGCAACACCCGCGATGAGACGCGCGCGTTTCTTGGCAACGACCCGGCCAACTTCAGCCTGACTTGGGAGAGTCTGCCGGCGCAGCTGCAGAAGCAGCAGTTCGTCGATCTTTTACCTTCGGTGGTGATCGCAGAATATCGACGCCTGTATCCGCACTACACGCCGTCAGAGGTGTTCTTCGCCGCCACTACGGCCGGGCGTTCATGGCGTGGTGCAGTGGAAGAACTTGAGGCGCGCGCCCGGCAGACATCGGGTGCCGCACCGACCTGGGCCTACCAGCTCGATTGGCCGTCACCGGTGGAAGAGGGACGTCTGCGCGCGTTCCACACGCTGGATATTCCGCTGGTGTTTGACAACGCGGGTCTGCCCGGTGCGCGCACCGGCGGCGGTGAAGACGCCATTGCACTGGCGGCGACGATGAGCGATGCCCTGATTGCGTTTGCGCGTTCCGGTGATCCGAATCACGCGGGAATGTCGCAATGGGCCCCCTATTCACTGCCACAACGGCAGACGATGCTGTTCGATCGTCACAGCCGCATGGTTGACGATCCACGCGCGGGAGAGCGTGCGCTCTATGCAAAAGTGCCGTTCGTGCAGCGCGGCACGCAGTGATGACACCGCGATGCAAACATTCTGTTAACCCGCCTCGGCTAGAGTCGGTTCATGGAAGCGATGTTCACGCCACCGCCGTTCACCGGCCGCGAACGCTTGATTGCAGGGATCGACGGCGCCGTCTGCCTGGTTGATCCGAAGGCGATCACCGATGCGCTGCAGCGGGTGCTGCGTGAGGCCATCGTCGATCCGCTGATCGAGCTGCCCCCCTGCGTACGCCGTCCGGTGGATGGCCATTACGCACGCCGCGAACTGCACCGCAGTCCTACGCTGGGCTACAGCGTGATTGCGATGTGCTGGGGTCCGGGGCAGGGCACGCCACTGCACGACCACGATGCGATGTGGTGCGTGGAGGGGGTCTGGCAGGGCGAGCTGATCGTGACCCCGTATGCGCTGCTGGAACAGCGTGGCGAGCGTCACCGATTCGCCGCGCAGGACACGCTGTACGGTCACCGCGGCAGCGCCGGCAGCCTGATCCCACCGTACGAATACCACACGCTGCGCAACGCCAGCGACGAGGACATTGCGGTGTCACTGCATGTGTATCAGGGCGTGATGGAGCGCAGCGCGGTGTTCGATCCGCTGGATGACGGCTGGTACCAGCGCCGGGTGAAGGTGATGGAGACCGAAGCGTCCTGATCGCGTTCCGCCGGGCATGGCCCGGCGCTACCAGGGCTTGTGGGCAACCGATTCATCGGTAGCGCCGGGCCATGC
>NZ_JBHZOP010000099.1:0-48511 GCF_042787595.1 Stenotrophomonas sp. YIM B13575
GCCGGCCGCTGGCCGGCAACCTTGACTCCTGCACGGAGCGATGCCGGCCAGCGGCCGGCACTACCGCTTCAGCGCCATGACCACTGCAGGCCGACGCTGGCGCGGCGGTCCGGCCCGGGCTCAAAGAACCGGCCGTTGCCGTCATTGACGATCACCGAGCCGATATAGCGCTGGTCCAGCACGTTGTCGATACGCGCGAATGCGCGCAGGTCACCGGACTGCAGCGTCCAGCTGCGGCCGGCTTCCAGGTTCAGCAGCGCGTATCCCGGCGCGCGCTCGGTGGCGATGTCGTTCACCACCACGTCGCTGCTGGCCGCAGCTTCCAGCGCCCACTGCCAGTCCCCCGGCGACCACTGCAGGCGGGCATGCGCCTGCTGCCGGGGCACGCCGGGCAGGCGGCTGCCGGCGGCAACCACGGTGTCGGGCACGGCGCAGTTGCTGGCCGCACAGGCCAGGTAGGGCGAGCGCACCTGCGCCTGCAGCCAGGTCCAGGCCAGCTGCAGCTCCAGCTGCTCGGCCAGCGGCTGCCGGTACTGCAGCTCCACACCCTGGCGGCGGGTGCGGCCGATGTTGCGGTACGTGCTGCGACCGTTGGTGTTGCTGGCAACGGCCAGCTCATCGTCGGTATCTGCGCGGAACACGCTGACATCGAGCTGCCTTCCATCCTGCGCATGCCACTTGCTGCCCACTTCCAGGCTGCGGCTGCGGGCAGCCGCCAGATCCAGCGCCAGCCCGGCCTGGCCATCGGCGCGGTAGCCCAGTTCATTGAACGTCGGGGTTTCAAATCCACGGCCCACGGCCGCGTGCAGACGCCACTGCGGGCTTGCCTCGAAGCTGACACCCGCCACCGGCGTGGTGGCCTGGTAGCGGCGGCGGCCGCTGTCGTCCGGGTTGCGCCCGACGATGTAGCGATCATCCGATTCGAAGCGCACCGTGCTGTGGCGGACTCCGGCGAGCAGCGACCAGCGCGGGCTCCATTGCCACCACGCCTGCGCGAACTGGTCCACGTTCTGCACGATGTCGATCTGGTCGCGGCGCAGGCGCCCGCGTACCCCCACGGTGCTGCCGATGAAGTTCTCGTAGCCAGTGCGGTGCTGGCGTTGGCGATCGGCATTCACGCCCACCACCAGATCCAGCGGGCGCCCCCACAGATCGCCGTTCCAGCCCCAGCGCGCGTCCAGCCCGCCGTAGCCGCCATCCAGGTCGATCACACCACCGGCGTGCAATGGGTTGGCCTGCGGTCCCGGCGGAATCGGCAGGTACTGGGTCACCGCGCGCTGCCCGGCGTAGCCCATCAGCTGCCAGCGTTGCGCGCCGGCTTCCCGGGTCCAGCGCAGGCCGGCCTGCTGCTGGCGAACCGATTTGCGGGTGTTGTACTGGTGGGCCACCGCCGTGGCTTGGCGCGGGTCGGCCGCCACCTGCGCGCGGGTCAGCCCCAGCGGGTCCTGCGCGTTCGGCGCGTGCAGCGCGTTGAGCAGCAGTTCCAGGCGGCCGCCAGCGAGCTCGGTGCCCAGCCGCGCGTTCAACGATTCGCGGCGCGCACGGCTATGGTCACGCCAGCCATCGGTACTGAAATGGTTGGCGGCCACGTTGTAATCGATGCCCTTGCCTGCCCCACGCAGCTGCGCGCCGACGCTGAGCGTGTTGTCGGCACCGGCATTCACCCGCAGCCGCCACGGGTCACCGGCCTGGCCCTGCGCGCTCCACACCTGCAGCACGCCCCCGGACGAGTTGCCGTACAGCGCGGAGAACGGCCCACGCAGCACCTCGATGCGCTCGGCACCGAGCAGGCTGGCGTGCGACAGCTGGCCCTGGCCGTCGGGCATGGTCGCCGGCACCCCATCAATCAGCACCCGCACCCCGCGCACGCCAAAGGTCGAACGGGCGCCGAAGCCACGGATCGACAGCTGGGTGTCCTGCGCGAAGTTCTGCCGGTCGCGGGCCAGCAGGCCCGGCACCCCGCCCAGCGCCTCGGACAGCTGCGTATTGGGGCCGCTACGGTCGGCATCGATCCACACCGTATCCAGGCTGGCGGGCAGGGCGAAGGGATCCACGCCCGGCACCCGCACGGCCTGCACCTGCACCGCCGGCAGTGCGGTGGGCGAGGGCGCGGCCGCCACCGAAAAAGGCGACAGCAGCAGGGCGGACAGCGGCAGGCAATGACGTCGTGCAGCGGAATTCATGATTCAGGTTATGGCTCGAGCGGCAACGCACGCCATGGTACGGGCAGGCGGATGACGATGGCGGCGGCCAGCCCCGGCAGGCTTTGTTACGATGGGCTGTTTCCGGCCGAAAAGCCGCAAGCCGCGTGGCGCAATTCCTCCCCCTTTCCGTCTACCGAACGAGTACCGCCGTGTCCTTCTTTGCAAACGTGGAACTGGTCCCAGGCGACCCGATCCTGGGCCTGACCGAGGCGTACAACGCCGACAGCCGCCCGACCAAGGTCAACCTGGGTGTGGGCATCTACTACGACGAGAGCGGCCGCATTCCGCTGCTGCGCGCCGTCAAGCAGATCGAGCAGCAGCTCGCCAACGAAGCCAAACCGCGCGGCTACCTGCCGATCGATGGCCTGCCGGCATACACCCAGGCTACCCGTGAGCTGGTGTTCGGCAAGGATTCGCCGCTGCTGGCCGCCGGCCGCGTCACCACCGCACAGACCGTCGGTGGCAGCGGTGCGCTGCGCGTCGGCGCCGACGTGCTGAAGAAGCTGCTGCCGCACGCCACCGTCGCGCTGAGCAACCCGAGCTGGGAAAACCACCGCGCCGTGTTCAGCGCCGCTGGTTTCGAGGTGGTCGATTACACCTACTTCGACCCGACCACCCATGGCGTGAACTTCGACGGCCTGCTGACCGACCTGGGCAAGCTGGAAGCGGGCACCGTGGTGCTGCTGCACGCCTGCTGCCACAACCCCACCGGCGCCGACCTCACCGTCAGCCAGTGGAAGCAGGTCGCGCAGCTGCTGAAGGATCGCCAGCTGTTCCCCTTCATCGACATGGCCTACCAGGGCTTCGACAAGGGCATCGAGCAGGACGGCGCCGCCGTGCGCATCATCGCCGAGGCCGGCATCGACAGCTTCATCGTCGCCAACTCGTACTCCAAGTCGTTCTCGCTGTATGGCGAGCGCGTGGGTGCGCTGTCGATGGTGGCGCCGACCGCCGCTGACGCCAAGGCCGTGCAGTCGCAGGTCAAGCGCGTGATCCGCACGATCTACTCCAGCCCGTCCACGCACGGTGCTGCACTGGTTGCCGGCGTGCTGACCAACCCGGAACTGCGCGCGATGTGGGAGCAGGAACTGACCGAGATGCGCGAGCGCATCCACGCCCTGCGCCAGGGCCTGGTCGAGAAGCTGGCCGCCGCCGGTGCCCCGCAGTTCGGCTTCATCAACGAACAGGCGGGCATGTTCTCGTACTCCGGCCTGAGCCGCGAACAGGTCGAGCGCCTGCGCGACGAGTTCGGCATCTACGCCGTGGGCACCGGCCGCATCTGCGTGGCCGCGCTGAACCAGAACAACCTGGAATACGTCGCCAAGGCCGTGGCCACCGTCGCCAAGGGCTGAAGCACCCCTCCAGTGGTTTGAAAACAAAGGCGCCGCAAGGCGCCTTTGTTTTTGGGTCCTGGTTTCGCCAAGGGTTGCTGTAGAGCCGAGCCTGCGCTCGGCTTGCGCGGCGTGACGGACGAAGAGCAGCCGAGCGCGGGCTCGGCTCTACAGAAGCAGAGCGCCCCGCTTCTGCAGCGCAACGCATCTGGAAACGATTACGCCTTCCCCGCTCACCCACGCGCAAGTCAGACCAGCGACAATAGGTGTTTTCCCGTTGCCGAGACCTGCCCGCCCATGTCCCGTACCTCGTTGACCCGCTTCCTGATCCAGCAGCAGCACGCCGGCCGCATCAACGCCGACCTGCGCCAGCTGATCGCGGTCGTCGCCCGCGCCTGCACCAGCATCTCCATCGCCGTCAGCAAGGGCGCCCTCGGTGGCGTGCTCGGCGAGGCCGGCACCGGCAACGTGCAGGGCGAAGCGCAGAAGAAGCTGGATGTCATCAGCAACGAGATCCTGCTGGAAGCCAACGCCTGGGGCGGTCACCTTGCTGCCTGCGCATCGGAGGAAATGGACCACAGCCAGCCGGTGCCTGACATCTACCCGCGCGGCGATTTCCTGCTGCTGTTCGATCCCCTCGATGGCAGCTCCAACATCGACGTCAACGTCTCCGTCGGCACCATCTTCTCGGTGCTGCGTTGCCCGACCAACGTCGAACTGCCTGGCGATGACGCCTTCCTGCAGCCGGGCAGCAAGCAGATCGCCGCCGGCTACTGCATCTACGGGCCCAGCACGCAGCTGGTGCTGACCGTCGGCCACGGTACCCACGCCTTCACCCTCGACCGCGAAACCGGCGAGTTCCTGCTGACCACCGAGAACATGCAGATTCCGGCGGCCACCCAGGAGTTCGCCATCAACATGTCCAACCAGCGCCACTGGGAAGCGCCGATGCAGGCCTATGTGGAAGATCTGCTGGCCGGCAAGGAAGGCCCGCGCGGCAAGAACTTCAACATGCGCTGGATCGCCAGCATGGTCGCCGACGTGCATCGCATCCTGACCCGCGGCGGCATCTTCATCTACCCGTGGGACAAGAAGGAACCGGGCAAGGCCGGCAAGCTGCGCCTGATGTACGAAGCCAACCCGATGGGCCTGCTGGTGGAGCAGGCGGGCGGTGCGGCCTGGACCGGTCGCGAGCGCATCACCGACCTGCAACCCGACCAGCTGCACCAGCGCGTGCCGGTGTTCCTCGGTTCGCGCGAAGAGGTTGCCGAGGCCGTGCGTTATCACCAGGAGCATGACGCGAAAAGCGTCTGACCGCGGCCATCCCTACAGCGGTCATGGCAGATTGATGACATGACCGCAGGGTGACAGCAGCAGTGGCAAACGGCACCATCAAGCCCTTGCCGTCGAAGGAATGCACGCATGCACGAGCCGCGCCCTGTCGATTTCATCGAGGTCATCCACAACGCCGTCCCCAACGACGTATGCGGTGCGATCGTCGCCCGCATGCGTGCAAGCCAGGGCCTGAAACCCGGTGCGGTGGGCAGCGGTGTGTTCCCGGAACTCAAGCACAGCAAGGATCTGCGGATCAGCGGCGTGGAGGGCTGGCAGGATGTGGACCAGCAGCTGCAACAGGCGGTTTTTGCCGGTCTGCAGACTTATCTACGCCGTTATCCACAGGCATTGATCGCGCCGCTGATGTTGCAGATCCAGGACAGCAACGGCCAGCCGCGACGCCTGTCGGCCGAGGATTTTCCCGACATGGCGCCGGAGCAGCTGGCGGATCTGGCGCGCACCTGCCTGCGCCCGGGTGCGATCAACCTGCAGTGGTACGCAGCGGGCGAGGGCGGTTACCCGTACTGGCACTGCGAGCTGTACCCGAAGGACGCGCAGGCCGAGACCCTGCACCGGCATGTGCTGTGGACGCTGTACCTCAACGACGACTTCGACGAAGGCGAAACCGAGTTCCTGTTCCAGGGGCGGAAGATCGCACCGCGCACCGGCAGTCTGTTGATTGCGCCGACCGCGTTCACCCATACCCATCGCGGGAATCGGCCACAGGGTGGCGACAAGTTCATCGCCACCAGCTGGATCCTGTTCCAGAGTGCGCAGAAGTTGTTCGGTGGCGGCTGACCAGTTGCACCGCGCTGTGACCGCCGCTGCCTAGAACAGACTGCCCTGCGGCGTGTCCACCTTCGGCGGCAACGGTTTCTCGAAGCGGCTGCAATCCAGCTTCGGCCAGTGGCTGTTCTGCGCATTGAAGCCCAACCGCTTGCGCGCCAGCTTGAAGCGGCTGTTCAACAGCTCCGCATACACGCCCTGGCCGCGCATACGCGTGCCGAACTGGCTGTCGTAGTCCTTGCCGCCACGCAGCTGCTGGATGGTGCTCATCACATGCGCGGCACGATCCGGATGATGGGTATCCAGCCAATCGCGGAACAACGGTGCCACTTCCAGCGGCAGGCGCAGCAGCACGTAACCGGCGGTACTGGCGCCGGCATCGTGTGCAGCCTCCAGCACGGCTTCCAGTTCGCTGTCGTTGATCCACGGAATCACCGGCGCCACCATCACACCGACCGGGATACCGGCCTCGTGCAGGCGCTTCATCGCACGCAGCCGTGCATGCGGTGCCGACGCGCGCGGCTCCAGCTTCGCGGAGAGATGCGGGTCCAGCGAGGTCACCGAGAAATGCACGCTGACCAGGTTCTCCGCCGCCAACGGTGCAAGCAGATCGATGTCGCGCTCGACCAGAGCGTTCTTGGTGATCAGCGAGAACGGGTGTTTGGTTTCGAGCATCACCTCGATCAGCTGACGGGTCAGCTTGAACTTGCGCTCGATCGGCTGATACGCGTCGGTGTTGATGCCCAGCGCGATCGGTTGCGGCACGTAGCCCGGCTTCGACAGTTCCTTGCGCAGCAGCTGCGGCGCGTTGGTCTTGGCGAACAGCTTGGTCTCGAAGTCCAGGCCAGGCGACAGGTTCAGATAGGCATGCGAGGGGCGTGCGAAGCAGTACGAGCAGCCGTGCTCGCAGCCGCGATACGGATTCACCGATTGGCTGAAGCCGACGTCCGGGGAGTTGTTGCGGCTGATGATGCTGCGCGCGGTCTCCGCGCGTACTTCGGTGCGCAGGCGCGGGGCGAGGAACTCCTCGCTTTCGTCCACTGCCCAGCCATCGTCCACCGCCTCGCTGACGGTGCTTTCAAAACGCCCCGCAAGATGGGACGTGGAACCCCGGCCCTTGATGGCGGCCTGGGCGTTGCGAGGGGGGTGCTGCATGTTGCCCTCCGGCCGTTACGGGATATTAGTATTATTGCTAACCACAGGTGGCGCAAGCGGCCAGGATTCACGTAGCTGTAGGCGCGGAGGCGTATGGGACCGCACGTTGACCCCAGACTTGTCCACAGGGGTGCGTGGCTTGCGACCGGGCGCGCGCTATCGCCGCGGCAGGCCAGCATGGGCCACGGGTGTCTCAACAGCTGCGATGGGAAGATCGGCTACAGGGTCGAATGCCAGGCCGGAATACGGCGACCTGCCGCACGTCCTCCGGCTTCAATCTGCCGGGGAAGTCCCATGCACTGCTACAGCAGTGCCAGGTAGCCCTTCACCGTGGCATCCAGGCCGTCGTACAGCGCCTCGCCGATCAGGGCGTGGCCGATCGAGACCTCCAGCACCTCCGGCACATTGGACAGGAAGTCACGCAGGTTGTCCTGCGACAGATCGTGTCCGGCATTCACCCCCAGGCCGACGGCCTGTGCACGGCGCGCGGCGGTGGCGAACAGTTCCAGCATGGCCCGGGCGTCGCCGGCAGCATGGGCCTCGGCATACGGGCCGGTGTACAGCTCGATGCGGTCGGCACCGACCTCGGCCGCCTGTTCCAGCAGCGGGTTGCCGGCATCCACGAACAGGCTCACCCGGCAGCCCATCGCCTTCAGCTCGGCCACCAGCGGGCGCAGTCGCTGCGCGTCGCGCTCGAAGTCGAAACCATGGTCGGAGGTGATCTGGCCATCGCCATCGGGAACCAGCGTGGCCTGTGCCGGGCGCGTCTGCGCGCACAGCGGCAGCAGCCCGGGGTAACCCTCACGCGGCGGCGCGAACGGGTTGCCTTCGATGTTGAACTCGACGCCGCGCGCGCGGGTCAGCGCCGACAGTGCCAGCACGTCCTCGGCGGTGATGTGGCGGCGGTCCGGTCGCGGGTGCACGGTGATGCCATGCGCGCCTGCATCCAGGCAGGCCTGGGCGGCACGCACCACGTCCGGTTCGGCACCGCCACGCGAGTTGCGCAGGACGGCGATCTTGTTGACGTTGACGCTGAGCTGGGTCATGGAACGGGACTACGGGGAGTGGGAGGGAGGGTCGCTGCCATCGGTCGGAGTCACCTTGGCCTGTTCGCGCAGCCGCCGCAGTTCATCGCTGTCCACCAGTGTCGCCGGATCACGCTGAAGGTCGCCAAAGCGTGCCACGTAGCGACCGCGCACCCACGCCAGCAGGAAGGCGAGGGCGGCCAGCAGGGCCAGTGACATCAGCCCCATGTTCGGTGTCTTCAGGGCAAAGGCGAAGCAGCCCAGCGCCAGCAGCAGGTACAGCCAATACATTGTCAGTCTCCCCGGGCCACCGCCGCAGTGTAGCGCTGCCTCACAGCAGCGGCGAGGCCAATCGCGCGAAGGCCTCGGGCAACCGATGCAGCCACAGCGAGCGCCCTGCCTGGTCGTGTACGCGGGTGGCGCGCTCGAACTCGGACTGCAGCAACGTGGACAGTTCCGCTACCCGGCCACGATCGCTGATCATCATCGACAGCTCGAAATTCAGGCGGAAGCTGCGGTGATCGAAGTTGGCGCTGCCGACGATGCAGACATCGTCGTCGGCGATGAAGGCCTTGGTATGCAGCATGCGCGGACCGTACTCGTAGATCTTCACTCCCGCATGCAGCAGTTCGTCGAAGTACGAGCGGGCGGCCTGGGTGACGAACCAGGAGTCACTCATCTTCGGCACCAGCAGGCGCACGTCCAGGCCGCCGAGCGCCGCCGACGTCAGCGCCATCCGCGCCGCCTCGCCGGGTACGAAGTAAGGAGTCACCAGCCAGACCCGCTCACGTGCTTCCTGGATGGCGGCCACATGCAGGCGGTGGATGGTCTCCCATCCCGAATCCGGGCCAGAGACCAGCACCTGCGCGTCGATCGCGCCGTCGCCGCGCAGGGCCATGTCGCTCGGCCACAGCCGGGCGATGTCGAACCGCGAGTGGTCCTGGCCACTGGCGTACAACCAGTCCTCGGCAAACACCAACTGCAGGCTGCGCACCACGTGCCCGCGCAGGCGCATGTGCAGATCGCGATAGGCATTCGGGTTGCGACTTTCGTCTTCGTCGTCGGTGATATTGATGCCGCCGGTGAACGCCAGCCGGCCATCGACGATCACCAGCTTGCGGTGCGTGCGCAGGTTCAACCAGGGGCGTTTGAACGGCTTCAGCAGCTGCCGCGGATGGAACCAGACCACTTCCGCGCCGGCATCCAGCAGCGGCTGCAGGAAGCGCTGGCGCACGGCGGAGGAGCCTACCGCGTCCAGCAGCAGCCGTACCTGCACACCGGCACGGGCCCGTTCCAGCAAGGCGTCCCGCAACGCGGTGCCGGCGTGGTCGGGATTGAAGATGTAGTACTCCAGATGTACGTGGTCACGCGCCTGCGCCACCGCTTCCAGCAGCGCAGCGTAGGTGGCCGCACCGTCGACCAGCCAGGTCACTTCGGTGGCGGTGCTTGGCGCCAGACCCGTCGTCGCCTGCGCGATCTTGGCCAGCTCGGTGCAGTCGGCATCGGGCGGGCAGACATCGCTGTAGTGCTCCATGCCCGAACGCGCACGACCGCGTCGCAGCCGCTGCCGCTTCACCTTCTGCGGTCCCAGCAGGTAGTAGATGAAGAGGCCGAGGTAGGGCAGCAGCGCCAGCGACAGGATCCAGCTCAGCGTGGCCACCGGCTCGCGCTTCTGCAGCATGATCCAGCCGGTCAGGGCGAGCAGGTACAGCAGGTAGGCCACCGCCAGGATCGTTCCCAGGTGGGCGATGCCATCAAGCCAATGGCGCACGGAATCGAAGAGGGCGAGCATCCGCCGATCATAGCGGGGACACGCACCGGTCAGCGGCATTTGTTTCCCAAGCGCGTTCCCAGCAAGACGCATCCGCGCGTGGCGTGGATCCACGTGTCGACCAAGGTCGACACCTACCAACAGCGGCGACGTAGGGTCGGCAGACCACCACCGCGGACAAAAAAAGACGCCCCTGTTTCCAGGGGCGTCTGCAGTCGCGTCATGACTGATGTATTGCGGTGTAGCGATTTACTGCTGCACGAAGCCGATCTTCTTCATCTGAGCATTCTTCGCGGCGGCCAGAACCTTGGCCATCACGTCGTACTCCGAATCCGGGCTGGCATCGATCCGCAGTTCCGGCTGGTTGGTCGGGTCACGCTGGACCTCCTGCTCCATCCGCTGCTGCAGTTCGCTTGCGTTGATCGGGCTGTTGTTCCACGAGACCTGGTTGCTGGCGTCGATCTTCAACTCGATCGGCGGCGGCGGTTCGACCAGCTGCGGCGGTGGGTTGAGCACGCGCTGCGGCAGGTCCACGGCGATCGGGTACGTCATGATCGGCGCGGTGACGATGAAGATGATCAGCAGCACCAGCATCACGTCCACGAGGGGCGTGACGTTGATGTCTGCCATGGGGCCTTTGCCACCACCACTACTGAATGCCATGGCTTATTGCCCCTTCTCTTTGGTCGCCACGAAGCCGACGTCCAGCATGCCCTGTTCCTGCGCGATCTTGGTCATCTCATTGATGACACGCATCTTGGTGGTGCGGTCACCACGCAGGTTCAACGGCGGCTGCGGGGTCTGCTGGGCGGCGGTCGCCAAGCGCGACTCGAGGGTCTGCTTGTTGATCTCTTCGTCGTTCCAGTAGATCGAACCGTCTTCCTTGACTGCCAGGGTGATGGGACCCTTGCGGTCGTTGGTGTCGTCCGGCTTCTGGACCAGGTTGGCCTCCGGCAGATCCACCTTGACCTTGTGGGACATCAGCGGCGCCGTGATGATGAAGATGATCAGCAGCACCAGCATCACGTCCACGAGGGGCGTAACGTTGATGTCGGCCATGGGGCCGCCGCTGTTACCACTACTGAAAGCCATAACGGGCTCCGTCTAGATCTTGGTGACTACGTTCTCGCGGGTACAGCGCGTCGCAATTAGCGGACGCGCGAACCGGTGGCGAAGAAGTCGTGCAGGTCGTGCGCGAAGGTATCGAACTTGCTGATGGTCGCGCTGTTGATCTTGCTGAAGAAGTTGAAGGCGAACACGGCCGGGATCGCGACGAACAGACCGATGGCGGTCATGATCAGCGCTTCACCCACCGGGCCGGCAACGGCGTCGATCGAAGCGGAGCCGGTGGCACCGATCTTGATCAGCGCGCCGTAGATGCCCCACACGGTACCCAGCAGACCGACGAACGGAGCGGTTGCACCGACGGTAGCCAGCAGGGTCATGCCCGACTGCAGCTTGTTGCTTTCGCGGGTCACGGCCTGGCGCAGAGCGCGGTCGACGAACTCCGAACGGCTCAGGTTCTCACCCACGCCGCCGACAGCGCCGCCTTCAGCACGCTGGTGGTGCGCAGCAGCCTGGGCAGCGTCCAGTGCGATCTTCGAGAACGGCTCCGAAGCCGGCTGCTCTTCCATTGCACGGATGGCGTCCTGCGCGTTCGGGGTATCCCAGAACAGGCTGACGACGCGATCAGCGGCGCTCTTCAGGCGGGTAGCACGGAAGATGTTGATGACGGTCCAGTACCAGGACATGGCGGACATGACGACCAGGGTCAGCAGCACGACCCAGGAAACCGCGAAATCACCCGGCTTGGTGGTCATTTCGTGGATCAGATGCTCGAAGCCCATCTGCGACAGGGCGTTGGACGGATTGCCCCCGGCAGCAGCGGCGATGAAAATTTCCTGCAGCATGACGCTTACCTTTGTTGTGTGTGGTGATAAAGGGTGTAGCTAAGCTAAACAATCGAACTGGAGGCGAGGGTGGCCAAGCGGCCACCCGGGCGCATCAGTTCAGCGCAAAGTTGACCGGGACGCGGACGCGGCCAGCAGCCTTCTTACCGCCAGCTTCGGCGGCGTTGAAACGCCACTTGCGGGCAGCTTCCATCGCAGCACGGTCCAGATCGCGGTTACGGCTGGACTTTTCCACCGTGACATTGGTGACGTTGCCGTTGGCATCGACATCAATGATCAGGATCACTTCGCCCTGGATACCAGCGCGGAAGGCGGCCGGCGGGTAGCGCGGCGGATTCATGGCCTTCGACGAGATGTCCACGCTGGCCTCGATCGAGGTCGGCGGTGCCGGCGGTGCGGGCGGCGACGGCGGGGTGACGATATCGTTCGCGCGCGGTTCCGGCACGTCGACGACCGGCGCCTGCGGCGGCGGCGGGACGGGCGACGGCTTCGGCGGCGACAGATTCTTCACCGGCGGCGGCGGGGTGTCCTGCGGCGGCGGCGGCGGCGGCGGCGGTGGCGGCGGCGGCGGCGCGTCGACGATGGTCACCATGACGTTGCGCTCCTTCTCCGCCACGGCCTTGGGAGCCACGGCAGGAATCAGGAGCATCATGAAGGCGGCCAGATGCAGGGCGATTACAAACGCGATACCGACGATGCGAGGCCAGCTCAGCCCCTTGTCATCGGGTTGTTCGTACCGGTGAACGACTAGTTGTTCCGTCATGCGCCAAGAGCTCAATAGTGGGGCCGGAATCCCGGGGGCGGGATCCCTGATCAGCGGTGCATGACACCGCAGGAACCTCCAAGCTTATACCAATCCTGAGCGCTTGCGCATCAACTGGGCAGGCGTTCAGGCGTTATTCCTACTTACTTCAGGTTGATGATTTTCTTGGCATCCGCCTGGTTCTTCACGCCCTTCGCCAGCGCCTGCTGGGCGGCCTGCTTGGCCTCCGGGACACGACCTTCACTGTGCAAAACGCGTGCCAGATTCAGGTAGGTCTCACCGTCCTTGGAGAGCGGGGCGGCCTTCTGCCACGCGTCGATCGCCTGCGGCACCTGGTCGGAGTAGTAGTAGGACTGGGCCAGTGCCAGGTAGACCTGGTAATCCGGCTTCAGGATGCCCTTCTGCAACCCTTCGTTGATGACCGCGATGACGTCCTTTTCCTTGTTCTCGGTGTTGGCATAGATCGAGTACAGCTGCTTGTACTCGCGCTCTTCGGTGAGCTGACCGCTGCTGCGCAGCTTGTCCATCACCGCGGCGGCCTTCGGCATCTGGTCGGCCTGCATGTACATGTTGGCCAGGTTCAGCTGCGCTTTCTTGTCATTCGGGTTCTTGGCGGCAAGTGCTTCGGCAGCCTGCACGGCCTCACCGGTCTGGCCGGCTTCGGCCAGCGCGGCCATCAGCAGCTGGTTCCAGTTGTCCTTCGGCTCGGCAGCGCCGGCGATGGCCTGCTTCAGCACCGGGATCGCTTCCTGGTAGCGCTCCAGCTGATACAGCGCCTGGCCCTTGATGATCAGCTCTTCCGGCTTGGTCGACTTGCTCTCGGCGAAGTACTTGTCCAGGGTCGCCAGGCCTTCAGCGGTCTTGTCTTCCTGGATCTGCAGCTGGCCCAGCATCAGCATGGACTGGAAGTGGCCGTTGTTGTCCAGGCCGTTGAACTGCAGCACCTGCTTCAGGTAGGCGATGGCGGCTGCGGTGTCGTCGGTCTGGTAGGCCGCCTGGGAGGCGAGCTGCGCGGCCAGCGACTTGTCGTACTCGTTGGCGCCTTCGTTGGCCAGGATCTCGTCGGCCAGCGTGCGGGTCTCCGGGAACTTTTCCTTGTTGTAGCTGTCAATCATCTTCTGCAGCTTGCTGCCCAGCTTGGCCGACGACTTCGCTGCCGGTTCCTGGCGGGTCGCGTTCGGGAACAGCACTTCGGCCTTGGCCTGCTTGCCGCCACGGTTGCCACGCTCGGACGAACGCGAGGACTGCGCGAACGCATCGGTGACCACGGCGCCGGTCAGGGCAGTGGCGATGAGGACGGAAAGCACAGCTTTGTGGTTACGGAAAATCATCGTTCACCTCGATCGAACCGCCGGTAGCGGCAAAGTCGGACTGTCAGAAAAATCTGAGCCGCCAAACGTATCAGAAACAGATGGCGTGAGAAATCGTTTTATGTGCTGCAATACAGCATGAATCTGCGCACTCAGCCACACTTTGGACGGCGTCCGGCCGCCTGGGCCTGCTGGTAGACGGGGCCGAGCGCCGGTACATCACGCTGCAACTCCCTGATCCGATTGGCTGGATCGGGATGGGTGGACAACCATTGGGGGCTGCGACCGCCACTGGCGGCCATCATGTTCTGCCACAGATCGACCGCCTGGGCAGGGTTGAATCCGGCCTCGGCCATCAATCGCTGACCGATTACGTCAGCCTCGCTCTCCTGGGTGCGTGAGCCGGGCAACAGGAACGCGGTCTGCGCCCCCATCCCGCCGAGCTGGTTGACCGTGCTGGCCGCGCCTTCGCCGCCATACGCGCCGGCCAACGCCCCCAGCACCGCCAATCCGGTCTGCGCGCCCATCTGCCGGGTAATGCGCTCTTCGTGGTGGCGGGCGATCACGTGGCCGATTTCATGGCCGATCACCGCGGCCAGCTGATCCTGGTTCCTGGCGACGCTGAAGATGCCGGTGTTGACCCCGACCTTGCCGCCGGGCAGGGCGAAAGCGTTGGGTTCCTTGTCGACGAAGACGGCCGTTTCCCACCGTACGCCACGGTACTGTGGTGGCAGCTGTGCAACCAGCGCGTTGACCACGCATTGCACGTAGCCGTTCTGGCGGCCGTCGCTGCTGATCTTCTCTTTCTGCTTGGTTTCGGCGAACGCCTGCGCACCCAGCTGGTCCAGCTGAGCCTGCGACACACCGCCCACCATCTGCCGACGGCCGGTGGGTGAAGTGGTGGTCGCGCAGGCGCTGACCAGAGTGGTGATGACGATGGCCAGCAGCAGTTGTTTCATGGACCCACCCCCGTGTTCAGAAGCCCAGTGTGTAACGGGTCTGCTTAATCTTTCGTCAAGCGGACAGCGCCTTACGTTGCCCCGAAAAACACCAGGGCTGCAAGCGCCACGGCATTGTTCAGTGCATGTGCGGCGATCGCCGCCCACAAGGTGCCGGTGCGGCGGTACAGCCAGCAGAATGCAGCGCCCATGCCGCCGTAAACCAGCCACAGCTGTGCGATCTCGGCCGGGCCATTTGCACTGGTACCGGGAATTTCATGGATGAGCGCGAACGCCAGGCTGCTCAGGATCATCCCCAGCCACGGTCGTCCGGCCTGCCACAGACGACCGAACAGGACCCGGCGGAAGAGGAGTTCTTCGTAGGCGGGTGCAAGCACCACGGCAAACAACGTCAGAAACAGCGGAAAGCGGGCAACCGCGTTCTGCATCAGTTCGAGGTTTGTCGGCACCGGCTCGATGCCCATCTGCTTGGCCACGAAGGCAATACCGTTGCTGCCGATCACGATCGCGCTGGCAACCAGCAGGGTCCACCCCCAGGTGGAGGGGCGACGGAGTGCGTCCCGCGAACGCTGCCGTTCGGCAGCGTTGGCCGGTCGGCGCCAGCAGTACACCAGCAGCGCTGCGCCACCGGTGGCGACCAGTGCCATCAGGATCTGCCCGAGCGCACCGGGTTGGCCGAGCTGCTGGGCGACCGCTGCCGTATCAGGCGTGCCGCCGCCGGATTTGGCGCTGGCATAACCCACCACGATGCCGCGGTAGAGCCCCCAGACCAGACCACTCACCAGGCTCAACCCGAACAGGGTGACGGCGGCGATGCCCAGATCAATGAAAAAACCTGCCAGCGGCGAGGAGGCGCGGGCGGTGGCAGTTGCCGGCGGGACCGGCGGCGGAGCGGAAACCGGGGCGGAAGCGGACATCGATTACCTGCGATCAAGGGACAAAAGCCGGCGCACCTCCCCGCGCGCCGGCCACGATCCGATTGTGTCAGATATCCAGGTTGGCGACCTTCAACGCGTTGTCTTCGATGAAGTCACGACGCGGTTCGACCACATCACCCATCAGGGTGCTGAAGATCTGGTCAGCGGCCACCGCGTCTTCGATACGTACCTGCAGCAGGCGACGGGTATCGGGATTCACGGTGGTATCCCACAGCTGTTCCGGATTCATTTCACCCAGACCCTTGAATCGCTGGATCTGACGGCCGCGCTTGGCTTCGTCCAGCAGCCAGTTGCGGGCCTGCGCGAACGAGTCGATCTCGATCGACTTGGCGCCACGGGTGATGACCGCGCCTTCGCGGACCAGACCGTGCAGCAGCTGCGCTGCCTGGTGGATGCCGCGCAGTTCGCCGCTTTCCAGCGCGGACAGCGGCAGCACCTGGATGTGCTGTTCGCCCATGTGGCTGCGGGTCACCAGTACGGCAGCCGGACGCTGCTCGTTGGGTTCCTGCAGTTCCAGGGTGAAACGGGCGCTGCCGAGGTTGCCTTGGTTGAGGTGCTTGGCCAGCGCGTCCAGGCCTTCGCCAGGACCTGCAGTGCGCAGGTTTTCCAGCTCCAACGGCATGAAGTCGACCAGCGCTTCGAGCAGGTTGCGATCGTAACGGTGGGTATTGCGGTTGATCGTGTCCTGCGCGGCAGCGTAGGCGAGCAACAGCTTTTCCAGCGCCACGCCATCGATCGGCGGCTCGCCGCTGGCCGGCACCAGCCCGGCATTTTCCACCGCGCTGCTGGCCAGATAGCTGTCCAGTGCCGGATCGTCCTTCAGGTACAGCTCCTGCTTGCCCTGCTTGATCTTGTACAGCGGCGGCAGGCCGATATAGACATAACCGCGCTCGATCAGCTCCGGCATCTGACGGTAGAAGAACGTCAGCAACAGGGTGCGGATGTGCGCGCCGTCGACGTCGGCGTCGGTCATGATGATGATCTTGTGGTAACGCAGCTTGTCCGGGTTGTACTCGTCGCGACCGATACCGGTGCCCAGCGCGGTGATCAGCGTACCCACCTGGTCGGACGCCAGCATGCGGTCGAAGCGTGCACGTTCCACGTTGAGGATCTTGCCGCGCAGCGGCAGCACGGCCTGGTTCTTGCGGTTGCGGCCCTGCTTGGCCGAACCACCTGCCGAATCACCCTCGACGATGAACAGTTCGGACAGCGCCGGATCCTTTTCCTGGCAGTCGGCCAGCTTGCCCGGCAGGCCGGCGATATCCAGCGCACCCTTGCGGCGGGTCAGGTCACGCGCCTTGCGCGCCGCTTCGCGGGCACGGGCAGCGTCGACGATCTTGCCGGCGATGGCCTTGGCTTCGTTCGGGTTTTCCTGCAGGAACTCTTCCAGGCGCTGGCCGAAGGCACTTTCCACGGCCGGGCGCACATCCGAGCTGACCAGCTTTTCCTTGGTCTGGCTGGAGAAGCTCGGGTCCGGCACCTTGACCGACAGCACCGCGATCATGCCTTCGCGCATGTCATCGCCGGTCAGGTTGATCTTGGCCTGCTTGGCGATGCCGTTCTGCTCGATGTAGTTGTTGAGCACGCGGGTCAACGCGCCGCGGAAGCCGGCCAGGTGGGTACCGCCGTCTTTCTGCGGAATGTTGTTGGTGAAGCAGTACATCGTCTCCTGGTAGGAGTCGGTCCACTGCAGCGCCACTTCCACGGTGATGCCGTTGGATTCGCCGGTTACAGAGATCACGTTCGGGTGCAACGGCGTCTTCAGCTGCGCCAGATGCTCCACGAAGCTGCGGATGCCGCCCTCGTAATGGAAGTCGTCGCGGCGGCCATCACCACGCTCGTCCACCAGCACGATCTTGACGCCGGAATTGAGGAAGGACAGTTCGCGCAGGCGACGGGCCAGGATGTCGTAGTGGAATTCCACATTGTCGTGGAAAGCCTTTACCGACGGCCAGAAGCGCAGGGTTGTACCGCGCTTGGTGCTGGGACCGACCTGCTTGAGCGGATGCAGTGCTGCGCCGTCGGCGTATTCCTGCTGGTAGTGGAAACCGCCCTGATAGATATCCAGGACCAGCTTCTGCGACAGCGCGTTGACCACGCTGACACCCACGCCGTGCAGGCCGCCGGAAACCTTGTAGCTGTTGTCGTCGAACTTGCCGCCTGCGTGCAGGACCGTCATCACGACTTCGGCAGCAGACACGTCGCGGTCGAGCTTTTTGCTCATCTGCTCGTGCTTGCCCGTCGGAATGCCGCGACCGTTGTCGGACACGCCTACCGAGCCATCGGCATGGATCGTCACCGAGACGTGGTCGGCATGGCCGGCGAGGGCTTCGTCGATTGAGTTGTCGACGACCTCGAACACCATGTGATGCAGGCCCGTGCCGTCATGGACGTCGCCGATGTACATGCCTGGGCGCTTGCGGACAGCCTCCAGGCCTTCCAGGGCCGTAATGCTGTTGGCGTCGTAGTTGCCGTTGTTTGCCGGGGTGTTCTGTTCGTCGGTCATTGCGCTTGCCGTAGGCTCCGCAGGTCGGACACCGCTTTGAGCGATGTGCCGAGAATGAAGGGATAGCAGCCTGAATTATACCAGCCGGGGCTGAGCGGCCTTGCCGTGCCCACTATGGCACAGCCACGATCTGTGCATGTTCCACGTGGAACCGGGTGACGTCGCTCAGGGTCTCCAGTGCCGCAGGCGTTTCAGTTGCGGTTATGAAGATCTGCGCCGGCGCAGCCAACAATCGGTGCAGGACCCGGGCCTGGTGGGTGCGATCCAGCTCCGAGGCCAGATCGTCGAGCGCGATGACGGGCCACTCGCCACGCTGCTCGGCGTAATCCTCTGCCTGGGCCAGCAGACAGGCGAGGGCGGTGAGCTTGGCCTGGCCGCGCGAGAGCGCATCGCGACCTGGAATGCTGTGGAACGCCACGCTCCAGTCCGCCCGGTGCGGGCCCAGCGAGGTATAACCCGCCTGACGGTCGCGTTCGCGTGCCAGCAGCAGTGCATCTGCCAGTGGAACCTCGCTTCGGCGCCAGCCCGGGCTTAGATTCAGGCCCACAATTCCCAGCTGAGGAGCCAATGCCTCGGCCAATGCGATCGTCCGGGACTGCAACCGCTCCAGATAGTGCTGCCGACGACTGGTCAGCGGCTCTCCCGCCTCGGCCAGCTCGTGATCCCAGGTATCGAGCATCCGCGACGGCCCGCCCTGCTTGAGCAGGGCGTTGCGCTGCTTCAACGCCCGCGAATAGCGCCGCCACAGGGAAAGGAAGTCTGGTTCCACGTGGAACAGGCCCCAATCGAGGAAACGCCGGCGCGGTTCACCACCACCACTCACCAAGGCATGGCTGCCTGGTTCAAAGGTGACCACCGCCAGAGCGGCACACAGGTTTCCGAGCTGAGCGACGTCTTCGCCATCCAGACGCCCCTTCCACTCCTGCCCACTATGGCGCAGGCCCGCCTTTCGCCGCTGAGCGGGCAGATCACCGCGTTGTTCGTCCCATTCCACGAAGACTTCCAGCGCTTCATGGCCCTGACGCACAAGGCCGTCGCGTACCCGCCCGCGGAAACTCCGCCCATAGGCCATCAGATGCAGCGCTTCAAGGACGCTGGTCTTGCCAGCACCATTGTCACCGGTCAGCAGATTCACCCCTGGCTGGGGCGACAGCTCCACCGCATCGAATCGACGCAACTGATGGAGGGCAAGACGACGAATCTGCATGGGATGCGACAGACCATCCGCACATGGCGGTAGAGGGGCGGGGAATCACCCAGCTTACTGCATTGGTCAAGCCAGCCGTCATGGCTGGACGCGGTCCGCGATCAGTGAGCCCTTGGCGGTGCCGGAGAACACATGTTTCACGTGATCGGGAGTGTGACTGCCAGCGAAAGACGATGGGACAGCGGCCGAAATCGTTCAAATCCAGCGGCCCGCCCAGGCTCAGGGAGCCCAGATTTCAACAATCCGGCGGCGGTTGTACGCCCACCCGGCCTGAAGGTGCGCCACGGTAACCGTCAGTACTCCGAAAATTCTTTGAAATCTGCTGACAACGGCCCTGCCAGGTTCCACAGATTTCAAGAAATTCGAAGCACCGGTTCCACGCCATCCACAGCGGGACTGTATGACTTATACACAAGGTGTGGGCGAACTGTGGATAAAAAAGGCACTTTTCCCTCGCGTCAAAACTATCCACAGGTTCCCCCCCAGGCTTGATGGGCTATATACAGGGGGTTTCAGACCTATAAAGTTCTTTAAATTCAAAAACATAGCCTACTTTTACATGAAATCTGGCCCTACCATCACCACCAAGCTTTTGATTTATACCCAGATTTAGAAGCTAGGGAGGCCCCGACTTTCCGCGAACGAGGCCTGTGGACAGAGAGGTCAGCACGCAGGGCAGGTCGCTTGATCCAGGACCGCGCCCTGATCGCATCCAAGCGGACTCAGCATTCCTGAAGGACTGGAACTCCTCGCTGGATCCACCACAGCGCGGATCCCACGCAAGAGCGGGGAAGCCTGGAACCTCTCATCAACCGCAAGCCCGAAGGTGCCAGAAAGATCTGGCACCGATGCTCCACGTGGAACAAAAAAAAAGACGCCCGGGAAATCCCGAGCGTCCATGTGTTCCACGTGGAACTGCGCGAAGGTCAGAGACGCAACGGCATCACCACGTGACGCGACTTCTCGCTGCTCGATTCACGTACCAGCGCCGACGAGTTGGAGTCGCGCAGCTGGATGATCACTTCTTCGTCGCGCAGCGCGGAGAGGGCATCCAGCAGATAGTTCACATTGAAGCCGATAGCCAGATCGCTGACCGTGGTGTCGGCTTCAATTTCTTCCTGGGCTTCTTCCTGCTCCGGGTTGTGCGCGCTGATCTTCAGGTTGCCCGGCGAGACTTCGACGCGGATGCCGCGGTACTTCTCGTTGGACAGGATCGCCGCACGCTGCAGCGAGGCACGCAGTGCTTCACGGTCGACCTTCACTTCACGGTCGGCACCGATCGGAATCACTGCCTCGTAATCCGGGAAGCGACCATCGATCAGCTTCGAGGTGAAGGTGACATCGTCGCGCTTGACACGAACGTGGCTGCGGCCGACTTCCAGCTCGATCTCGCGATCGCCGCTTTCCAGCAGGCGCTGCAGTTCGGTCACGCCCTTGCGCGGCACGATGATCTGGCGCTTGGAACCGCTGGGCTTGGCCAGATCGGTTTCGCACAGTGCCAGGCGATGACCGTCGGTCGCGACGGTGCGAAGGGCATCGCCGCGCAGATCGAACAGCAGGCCATTGAGGTAATAGCGCACGTCCTGCTGGGCCATCGCGAACGCCGTGCGCTCGATCAGCTCCTTCAGGGTGGCTTCGCCGATGGCAACGCGCTCGGTGGCTTCCACTTCGTCCACCGACGGGAAGTCGTTGGAGGGCAGGGTGGCCAGGGTGAAGCGGCTGCGACCTGCCTGCACGGTGATCTTGTCACCGGTCTGCGAGACGGTGATCCGGCTGCCATCGGGCAGTGCACGGATGATCTCGAACAGCTTGCGGGCCGGAATGGTGGTTTCGCCGTCCTGGGCATCTTCAACCGCGATCCGCGACACCATCTCCACTTCCAGGTCGGTACCGGTCAGCGACAGCTGGCCGTTCTGCACCTGCACCAGGAAATTGGCCAGAACCGGAAGGGTCTGGCGGCGTTCGACCACGTTGACGACCTGTGCCAACGGCTTGAGAAAGGCTTCGCGCTGCAGTGTGAAACGCATGTGGTTCCGTGCCCCTATGCTTTAAAAAAATGTGGAATAAATCAAAAGCTTGGTGGTGCTGGTAGAGCCAGAATCGCTGGAAAACACAGCTAAGTCTTTGTAAACAAAAGGGTTTCAGGCTTCGAAACCCTCTGCATTACCAGCCCCCAAGGGGTGGGGAAAGCTGTGGATAAATCTTCCGCGAAATCCAACGGCATTCTTATCCACACCCTGTCCCGCGCTTGCTACCGGATTCTGCACCGTTTTATGCGGTGACGCCTCATCGGCGTACGTGCATCATTCGCTCAGCTTCCGGATCAGCTTGTCCCAGTCCTCGCGGAGCTTGCCGTCGGCTTCCATCAGGGTGCGGATCTGCCGGCAGGCATGCAGCACCGTGGTGTGATCGCGACCGGCAAAGGCGTCGCCGATCTCGGGCAGGCTGTGTTCGGTCAGTTCCTTGGTCAGCGCCATGGCAACCTGGCGCGGACGGGCCAGCGACCGGGTCCGACGCTTGGACAGCAGATCCTTGATCTGCAGCCCGTAGTAGTCGGCAACGGTTTTCTGGATGTTGGGAATGCTGATCGCCTGCTGCTGGGCGCGCAGCAGATCGCGCAGGGTTTCCTGGGCGAATTCGGTGGTGATCGCGCGGCCAGTGAAATTGGCGCGGGCGGTCAGGGTATTCAGCGCGCCCTCGAGGTCGCGCACATTGGAGCGCATCTTCTTGGCAATCAGGAACGCAACGTCATCGGGAATCTCGGCACCACGCTCGCGGGCTTTGGCCAGCACGATCGCAGCGCGGGTCTCGAAGTCCGGCGGCTCGATCGCGACCGACAGGCCCCAGGCAAGACGCGACTTCAGGCGCGCTTCCAGGCCTTCGACTTCGCGCGGATAGCGGTCGCAGGTCAGGATGATCTGCTGCTTGCCATCGAACAACGCGTTGAAGGTGTGGAAGAACTCTTCCTGGGTGCGGTCCTTGCCTGCGAAGAACTGGATGTCATCGATCAGCAGCGCGTCGACCTGCTGGAACTGGCGCTTGAACTGATCCATGGTCTTTTCCTGCAAGGCCCGGATCATGGCGCTGAAGAACTGTTCCGAACGCAGGTACAGCACCTTGGCGCCCGGATTGGCCTGACGCATCGCGTTGCCGGCGGCGAACATCAGGTGGGTCTTGCCCAGGCCGGTGCCCCCATACAACAGCAGCGGATTGTGCGCGCGGTCGCCCGGCTTCTGTGCCGCCTGGAATGCTGCGGCCAGGCCCAGCTGGTTGCTGCGACCTTCGACGAAGTTGGCAAAGGTGTAGTGGTTGTCCAGGTTGCCGGCGAACGGGACCTGCGGCTGCACCGGCGCCTGCGCCGAATGGCTGGAAACCGGCGCGATCTGCGCGTCCACGGGCCGCGGGCGCGAGCCGATTTCAAGAAAAACGTCGCCGAAACCGGCAAAGTGGGTGACCAGCTCGCGGATCCGCGGCAGGTACAGTTCGCGCACCTGATCGACAATGAAGGCATTCGGTGCATACAGCACCAGGCTGTCAGCGCGCAGATCGGCCTGCAGCGGCTTCAACCAGGTGTGAACATCCTCGGGCGGGAACTCCGCCTCGAGTCGCTCGAGACTACGTGACCAGGCATCCATCAGCAATAATTGTCCGGTGGCCGATGCATAGGCGCGAAAAGGCGCCCAAACACAGGCCTGAAAGGGGGGAAATGGATGGCTCAGCCTACCACCGAGCGCCCGCCTTCGGAATGCTTGTCCCCTACTTATTCACAAAAAGATCCACAGCTATTGCACAGCCCGGTGAATTGGCGTAGCAGACAGGGGTTGACGGGAGGGGGGACACCTCTCTAAAATTTCCGGTTCTTTCCGTCCCATTCATACGAGAGGCCCACATGGCCACCAAGCGCACCTTCCAGCCCAGCAACCTCAAGCGTAAGCGCGACCACGGCTTCCGTGCCCGTATGAAGACCGCTGACGGCCGCAAGATCCTGTCGCGTCGCCGCGCCAAGGGCCGCAAAGTCCTGAGCGCCTGATTGCCATGCCGCATCCAGCGGCAGACGCAATCCATTCGACAGTGAATACTGCAGACCCGCGCAAGCGATTCCCTCGCTCTGCGCGGGTTCGCACGCGTGCCGAATATTCAACGGTCTTCAACGGCGCCCGCCGTGTGTCCGATCCGCTGATGACCCTGCACTGGCTACCGGCTGACCGGCCGGCCAGGCTGGGTCTGGCGGTTTCCCGCAAGGTCGATCCTCACGCCGTTGGGCGTAACCGGATCAAGCGCGTCCTGCGCGACGCCTTGCGTCAGACACGAACCGACATACAGCCAGGCGACTTCGTCGTCGTGGCTCGTACTGCTGCGCGTCATGCCAGCAACGAAGATATCCGCCAGGCCTTCCTGCGCCTGTTGCGGCGCCTGCGCGCATTGCCCGCGCCGGGCGTGGACGGCACAATGCCGCCGCCTGATGGCATTGCCATTTCCTCCGTCACCGAGCCGGCACCGCGTCCCGGCCCCGCTGAGCCTGCCTGCTGATGAACCAGACCCGTGTTTTCCTGATCTTTGCCTGGCTGATGGTGGCCGTGCTGCTGTGGATGGAGTGGAGCCGTGAGAAGTCCGCCCCGACCCCGGCGCCGACGACCAGCTCGGCCCCGGCCGCCGCACAGAGCGTCCCCGGTGCAGCCCCGGGCAGCGTCCCCAGCGCGCAGGTTCCCGGTGCCCCGGGCCAGCCCGCTGTACAGGCCCAGGCCAGCGCCACCCCGTCCGCACAGCGCGTGACCATCACCACCGACGTGCTGCGCCTGGTGCTCGATGGTGGCCGCGTGCTCGATGCCGAACTGCTGCAGTTCCCGCAGAGCAAGGACGAAGGCAGCCCGCCGGTACGCCTGCTGACCGAAGATCCCGCGCATCCGTACAGCGCGATCAGTGGTTGGGCCAGCGAAGACAAGAACACCCCGGTGCCGGGCGTCGACGGCTTCAAGCTGGTCGGTGATACCCGCGACTTCGTGCTGGCCAAGGGCCAGGACGAACTGCAGGTCCCGTTCGTGTGGACCGCCGACAACGGCGTGACCATCAAGCGCACCCTGATCGTGGGCCGCAACGAGTATGCGATCCGCTTCAAGGACGAAGTCAGCAACGCCGGCGCCGCACCGTGGAACGGCTACGTCTACCGCACCCTGGACCGCACCCCGACCATCCTGTCGCGGAGCATGACCAACCCGGACTCGTTCAGCTTCAACGGTGCCACCTGGTACGACAACGACAAGAAGTACCAGCGTCGTGCGTTCAAGGATTACCTCGACGATGGCGCGCTCAACCAGAACATCACCGGTGGTTGGCTGGCGATGCTGCAGCACCACTTCTTCACCGCCTGGATCCCGCAGAAGGACCAGACCGCACACTACGTGCTGTCGCAGGTGGCCGGTCGTGACCTGATCGAAGCGCGCGGCCCGGCCTTCACCGTGGCCCCGGGCCAGTCCACCAGCACCGAGGCCCGCCTGTGGGTCGGCCCGAAGCTGGTCAACCTGATCGCCAAGGAAGACGTGCCGGGTCTGGACCGCGTGGTCGACTACAGCCGTTTCTCGATGATGGCGGTGATCGGCCAGGGCCTGTTCTGGGTGCTCAACCAGGTGCACAAGCTGGTGGGCAACTGGGGCTGGGCCATTGTCGGCCTGGTGGTGCTGCTGAAGATCGTGCTGTACCCGCTGTCGGCGACGCAGTACAAGAGTGGCGCCAAGATGCGTCGCTTCCAGCCGCGCATCGCGCAGTTGAAGGAACGCTATGGCGATGACCGCCAGAAGTTCCAGACCGCGATGATGGAGCTGTACAAGAAGGAAAAGATCAATCCGATGGGCGGCTGCCTGCCGATCCTCATCCAGATGCCGATCTTCTTCGCCCTGTACTGGGTGCTGGTGGAATCGGTCGAACTGCGCCAGGCGCCCTGGTTCGGCTGGATCCAGGACCTGACCGCCCGCGACCCGTACTTCATCCTGCCGGTGATCAACGTGGCGGTGATGTGGTTCACCCAGAAGCTGACGCCGGCACCGGGCATGGACCCGATGCAGCAGAAGATGATGCAGTTCATGCCGCTGGTGTTCGGCGTCATGATGGCCTTCATGCCGTCCGGCCTGGTCCTGTACTGGGTGGTCAACGGTGGCCTGGGCCTGCTGCAGCAGTGGTGGATGACCAAGCGCCACGGCAGCGATCCGGTGCCGGCCACGGCGGCCACCGCCCCGGCCAAGAAGAAGTAAGAGGTAGACGTCGACCTTGGTCGACTGCCTCCCAGGGTCGATCGACCCAGCAAAGGCCCGCCGCAAGGCGGGCTTTTCGCATGCGGCGTTAGAATCGCCGGCACACCATTCCCCATTGTTCGAGTCCGCCATGCCGCGTGCGCCGTCGTTCCGCCTGTTCCTGCCCAGCCTGCTGCTGACCCTGCTCGTGGCCGGCTGCGGCGACAAGGACGCGCAGGCACCGGCGGCGGTTACCCAGCCGAGCGCACAGGCTGCCGCTGCCGCCGACCCGGCCGCAGCACCGCTGCTGGGCGCATTGCAGAAGCAGCTCGACGGCTATCGCCGGATCATCGTGCTGCTGGCCGACGAGGAACAGCAGTCCGCGGCCGATCGCACCACCTCCACCCGCATCGGCCAGCAGCTGTTCCACGACGGCCTGGAACAGCGCAGCGCCATTGCCGCGCAGTTCGACACGCTGCTGCGTGGTAGCAGCCCGCAGCGCTTCGCTACCCTGGGCACGGTGCTGGATTACATCGAGTCGGCACCGGAACTGTTCGATGCCGATCGCCTAGCGTTCCGCGAAGTGCTGCGTGATCTGCACGAACGCATCGGCGCCGATTCCTCGTTGCCGGCGGTGAAGCTGCACCAGCGCATCGGCGAAGACCTGGAGGCGCTGGACGAGATCGAGCGCAACTACAACCAGGAACTGACCCGCATCTTCAGCCGCTTCGAGCGCACCCGTGCCATCGGACTGAAGCGCGAGAAGTGGGACGACTACATCGCGCACCTGCACAAGGACTACAGCCGCGAAGCGATCCTGCGCGACTACGGCGTGATCGAGCCGTACCCGATGTCGATGAAGGACAGCGACCGCGAGATCTTCGGCCGCGACCTGCCGCCGAAGACGGTGGTGCTGACCTTCGACGATGGCCCGCACAAGGCCTATACCGATGAAGTGGTGGCCATCCTCAAGCGCTACGACGTACCGGGCGTGTTCTTCGAGGTCGGCCGTAACCTGGGCAAGGTCGAGACCGACGGCAAGGTCAGCCTTGGGCCGATGGCCAAGATCAGCCGCAACCTGATGGAAGAGGGCTACGCCGTCGGCAACCACAGCCTGACCCATGCGCAGCTGTCGCGTACCACCGGCGATGCGCTGCGGCAGCAGGTGCTGGACACCGACACCCTGCTGAAGGATGTCGACAGCAAGCGTGCACCGCTGTTCCGCTTCCCGTATGGCGCGCGCAACGCCGAAGGCCTGCAGCTGCTGAACGAGGCGGGCCTGAAGTCGATCATGTGGAACATCGATTCGATGGACTGGGCCGACCCGGTGCCGGAGTCGATCGTGCAGCGCGTGCTCGACCAGGTGAACAAGGAACAGCGCGGCATCATCCTGTTCCACGATATCCACGACCGCGCGGTGAAGGCACTGCCGCAGATCCTGGATCGGCTGATCGCCGACGGCTACCAGTTCGCTGGCTGGAATGGCCGCGACTTCAGCGTCGCCCGCCCGCGCAAGGGCAGCGACCGCGATGCCACCGTCACCACCGGCTACGAAAAATCGTGGGCGATCGTGGTCGGCATCGACAACTACGCCAAGTGGCCGAAGCTGGAATACGCCAGCCATGATGCGCAGGCGGTGGCCGACACGTTGACCGGGCAGTTCGGTTTCCCGTCCTCGCAGGTGATCGTGCTGAAGAACGAACAGGCCACCCGCAACAACATCCTGGCCGCCTTCCACGACCGCCTGGCCGATGACCGCACGGGAAAGAATGACCGCGTGTTCGTGTTCTTCGCCGGCCATGGCGCGACGCGCCAGCTCGCCTCCGGTCGTGACCTGGGCTACATCATCCCGGTCGATTCGGACCCGAAGGAATTCGCCACCGACGCCATCGCGATGACCGACATCCAGAACATCGCCGAGAGCATGCAGGCCAAGCATGTGATGTTCGTGATGGATGCCTGCTACAGCGGCCTCGGTTTGACCCGCGGCGGTCCGTCTTCGTCGTCGTTCCTGCGCGAGAACGCGCGCCGCAGCGCGCGGCAGATGCTGACCGCCGGTGGTGCCGACCAGCAGGTGGCCGATGCCGGCCCGAACGGACACTCGGTGTTTACCTGGGTGCTGCTGCAGGCATTGGCCGGCAAGGGCGACCTCAATGGCGATGGCCTGATCACCGGTACCGAGCTGGCCGCCTATGTGGCGCCGGCGGTGTCGGCGGTCTCGCAGCAGACGCCGGCGTTCGGCAGCCTGCCCGGTTCGCAGGGCGGCGAGTTCGTGTTCCAGGTGCCGGACAGCCAGGAATACCTCAACGCCGATACCCGGCAGCTGACGCCCGATGCGATCGCACTGAACAACAAGGTTGATGCCGCGCAGGATGCCAAGGGCGCCCAGGCGCCGGTGACCGTAGCCGACCTGCAGGGCGGCAAGGCCAAGCTGGTGGTGCCGACTGCCGGCCCGGCCTCTGACCGCCAGCGCGCGCAGCAGGCCAACGACCGTGGCCTGCAGCTGTACCGCGAGAAGCAGTACGACGAAGCCGCCGTGCAGTTCACCGAGGCGCTGAAGCTGCGCCCGGACTTCGCCCAGGCGGCCAACAACCTCGGCTTCGTCTACTACCGCCAGCAACGCTATGCAGAAGCGGCGCGCTGGCTTGAGAACACCCTGAAGATCGATCCGTCGCGCGCGGTGGCCCATCTCAATCTGGGCGACGCGTACTTCCATGCAGGCGACAAGACCAAGGCGAAGCAGGCCTACACCACCTACCTGGCGCTGCAGCCGCAGGGCAGTGGCGCGGCGCAGGCGCGCGCGCAGCTGGAGAAGCTCTGAGCGATGAACGATATGACGCGTACCGAGACCATCGTGGCCATTGCCAGCGCACCCGGTGCGGGCGGCGTCGGCCTGCTGCGCCTGTCAGGCCCACACGCTGCAGCCATCGCCAACGCGCTCGGCGCACCGACGTTGCGCCCGCGCCATGCGCACTACGCGCGCCTGCGCGATGCAGACGGCGAGGTCATCGACGATGGCATCGTGCTGTGGTTCCCGGCGCCCAACAGCTTCACCGGCGAAGAAGTGGTGGAGCTGCAGGGGCATGGCAGCCCGGTGTTGCTGCAACAACTGGTCGCGCGCTGCATCACGCTGGGCGCACGCCAGGCGCGGCCAGGTGAGTTCAGCGAGCGGGCGTTCCTCAACGGCAAGCTCGACCTGGCCCAGGCCGAAGCCATCGCCGATCTGATCGCCGCCGGTGACAACCGCGCCGCACGTGCTGCGCGCCGCTCGCTGGACGGTTTGTTCTCGCGTCGCATTGACACTGTGGTCGAACAGCTGGTGCTGCTGCGCATCCACGTGGAAGCGGCGATCGATTTCGCCGATGAACCGCTGGATACGCTGGGCGGTGCACAGGTGCGGCGCGGGCTCGAGCAGGCCCGCAGCGACCTGGCCCTGCTGCGTCGTGATGCCGAGCGCGGCCGTCGCCTGCGCGATGGCCTGCATGCCGTGCTGATCGGTCCACCGAATGCCGGCAAGAGTTCGCTGTTGAACGCGTTGGCCGGCAGCGAGCGCGCCATCGTTACCGACATCGCCGGCACCACCCGCGACACGCTGCGCGAGACCATCCGCCTGGATGGCCTGGAGCTGACCCTGGTCGATACCGCCGGCCTGCGCGAGGGTGGCGATGCCATCGAACGCGAAGGCATGCGTCGCGCGCATGTGGAAATCGAGCGCACCGACCTGGCGCTGATCGTGCTGGACGCGCGTGACCCGGCGGCGGGGGAAGCCGCGCTGGGCGATGCCGTGGCTGGCGTGCCACACAAGGTCTACATCCACAACAAGTCGGATCTGCTGTTGGGAACGCCCGAGCAGGACGATCCGGATCGTGTGTTCGTCTCGGCCGCTACCGGCGCGGGACTGGACGACCTGCATGCGCGTCTGCGTTCGATCGCCTCGGCCGGTGCGGGCGAGCAGGTGGACGGTGAGTTCTCCGCGCGTACGCGCCACGTGGATGCCATCGAGCGCGCACAGGAACATGCGCAGCGTGCCGATGCAGAGCTGCTGCACGAGCACCTGGAACTGGCGGCCGAAGAGCTGCGGCTGGCGCACGATGCGCTGGGCGAGATCACCGGGCAGATGAGTGCGGATGATCTGCTGGGAAGGATTTTCTCCAGCTTCTGCATTGGCAAGTAGTGCCGGGTCAGATCCCCGAAGGGGCTCTGACCTCAAGAAATGACGCGATCATCCCAATATTCCGGAACCTTTCCCGGTACGTCTTGAGTACCGGCGCCGACCACGCTAGCGTGCAGGAAATTCTGGCAAGGGAATGGCAGATGCACCCGGACCACGTTTCCTACGTTCACTTCACCGGCCCAGCGCAGCTCGCCCGCGCGCTGAACACACTGGCGGGCATCATCGAAGGGATCTCCATCGATGGAAAGATCAATGCCGATGAGCGTGGCTTCCTGACCCATTGGATCCAGGACCATCTACATCAGCGCCAGCAGCATCCCTTCACCGAACTGGTGCCGGTGGTAGAGCGTGCGCTTGGCGAGGGCCGCATGGACGAAGATACAGCGGAAGACCTGCGATGGTTGATCGACCGGATGCGTTCAACTGATCGGGTCAACGCCACCACGGCCGATCTCCAGCGGTTGCATGCTGTACTGGGCGGCATCATCGCTGATGGCTGCGTTTCGGAAACCGAGCTGCGTGGCCTCTCGGACTGGATGGAAGAGCATGTCCATCTGCAGGGATGCTGGCCCTACGATGAAATCGGACACCTGGTAGCCAAGGTACTGGCTGATGGTGTGGTGGATGGCCAGGAACAGGATCTACTTCGCCAATTCTTCAGCGAGTTCATCGCCCTTGGCGACGACCGCACGCTGACCACCCCCTCGATGCAGATCGCCGGAAGCCTGGTCGGGCTTTGTGCAGTGGGCCCAGAGATCCATTTCGAAGAGAAAGGATTCTGCTTCACCGGTGCTTCGTCCCGCGGCTCACGTGCCGAACTCCAAACGATGGTAACGGCCAGGGGAGGACGTGTGCACAGTGCACCGTCGAAGAAGGTGGACTACCTTGTAATCGGTGCGGAGGGAAATCCCTGCTGGAGTTACGCCTGCTACGGGCGCAAGGTGGAACGCGCAGTGGAACTTCGCAAGGAGGGATTGCGGATCATGATCGTTCACGAACGCGATTTCCACGACGCCCTGGTTGACTGAGGGAGTGGGTTCGGAGCCCCTTCGGGGATCCGACCCCGGTTCCCCCAACCTGTCACATTCCCGCCGCATACTGACGCCCATCACAAACCGCTTTGGGGAAGTCGCAGTGAAGTCGTGGGGTCGTGCGTTGCTGTTGTCGCTGGCCGTGGCACCATCGGTGGCCATGAGTGCTGAATCCTCCCCTCCGGCCGCGCCCAAGGTGTCGGTCTACGGTCATCGTGGCGCAAGCGCGCTGCTGCCCGAGCACACCCTGGCGGCTTATGCGCAGGCGATCGCCGACGGCGCCGATTACATCGAACCGGACCTGGTGATGACCAGGGACGGGGTGATGGTGGCCCGCCACGAGAACGAGATCGGTGGCACCACCGATGTGGCCGAGCACAAGGAATTCGCCAAGCGCAAGACCCGCAAGGTCATCGACGGGCAGACGGTCGAAGGCTGGTTCACCGAAGACTTCACCCTGGCCGAGCTGAAGACCCTGTACGCCCGCGAGCGCCTGCCGGAGTTCCGCAGCACCGCCTATGACGGCCAGTTCCGCATCGCCAGCCTGGACGAGATCCTGGCGTTCCTGGTCCAGCAGGCCGGTCGTGCCAACCGTGGCATCGGCCTGGTGCCGGAGATTAAGCACCCGACCTATTTCCAGTCGATCGGCCTGCCGATGGAAGACAAGGTGCTGGCTGCGCTGCGTGGCAACGCCTATACCAACGTCGGCCCGGTCACCATCCAGTCGTTCGAGACCGCCAACCTGCGTTACCTGCGCGGCAAGATCCCGCGTGGCAGCAACATCCGCCTGCTGCAGCTGCTGTGGAAGGGCGATACCCAGCCGGCCGACATCGCCAAGGCCGGCGGTGCGCTGACCTATGCGCAGATGATGACGCCAGCAGGTCTGAAGGACATCGCGACCTATGCCGATGGCATCGGCCCGGAGCTGCGCTCGATCATCCCGCTGGATGCCAACGGTGCGTTGGGTACGCCGACGTCGCTGGTGCGCGATGCGCACGCGGTGGGCCTGATGGTGATCCCGTACACCTTCCGCCCGGAGAACCATTTCCAGGCCAGCAACCTGCGCAAGGGCGCGGACAATGCGCGCAATGCGGAAGGGTCGATCGCCGAGATGCGCGCCTACCTGGCGACCGGCATCGATGCGTTCTTCACCGATGACCCGGCGCTGGGCCGGCAGGCGGTGGATGGAATGGGCGCGGCGGGAAACGCGGCGGATTGATGCGCCGGTGGTAGGTGCCAACCTTGGTTGGCACATGGTCGCTGCGGGGGCATGAACGCCGGAGGCAGGAGCGCCGACCAAGGTCGGCGGCTACCGGGTCATCGGTGCTCGGGGTCAGAGCCCCTTCCGGGATCCGACCCCGTCACCGCTCAACCGCGCGGGTCTTCCGGCCGGCGGAACGGGACAACCACATAGTCCTGCCCTTCGCGCGGCTGCCACAGTACCGGCACGCGCTGCGGCGACGGCGGCTCGAGTTCGTCGTCGGCCAGCGGCTCGATCTCTTCTTCCTCGTCTTCCCAGCTGTAACGCGGGCGCGGCGGCAAGGGATCGGCGTTGCGGAACAGCAGCGCGGCGATGATGCCGGCGAAGGCACCGCCCATGTGCGACTGCCAGGACACGCCGTCGGCGTGCGGCAGCACGGTCATCAGCATGCCGCCGTAGAACAGTATGCCGATCAGCCCGGTGGCGATGGCCGCGCGGTCGCGGCGCAGCAGGCCGAGGCTGGCCAGCAGGAACATCAGGCCGTGGGTGACGCCACTGGCGCCGAGATGGAAGCTGCCGGGGTTGCCCAGCATCCACGCACCGATGCCCGAACCGACCCAGAGCAGGGGCAGGGCACGTAGCGTGGCCTTCGGATAAACGCTGCCGGCGAGGGTGCCGAGGATCAGGATCGCGGCGCTGTTGGCGGCGATGTGTTCGACCGAGGCATGCAGCAGCGGCCCGCCGATCAGGCCGAGCAGGCCCTTGGCTTCCAGCGGTGCCACGGCCCAGGGTCGCCAGTCGAAATGGTCCTGCAGGGCGAACACGGCCACCAGCACCAGCACGGCAGCCAGGCTGGCGTTGAAGGCGCGCAGGATGCGCGTGCGGTCGTTGCGATCGGCCGGCGCGTCGCCGGCGGGCAGGGGCGCGTTCGTGTTCATACCCTCAGCAATGGCGGTGGCCGGCGCGAAACCAAGGCCACCGCTGCGGGAGAGTGGGTGCGGCCGGCGGGACAATCCACCAGCCGCACCCTTCAAGACGCCTGGATCAGGCGCTGCCTTCCTTCGGCGGGTTCTTCAGGCTCAGCACCACCGTGGCGGCGATGATCACCGCGACCACGCCCAGCGAGATCGGGGTCGGGATCTTGAACAGGTCGATGATCATCATCTTGATGCCGATGAAGGCCAGCACCAGGGCCAGGCCGTACGGCAGCAGGTGGAAGCGGTCAGCCATGCCGGCCAGCAGGAAGAACATCGCACGCAGGCCGAGCACCGCGAACACGTTGGAGGTCAGCACGATGAACGGGTCGGTGGTGATCGCGAAGATCGCCGGGATGCTGTCCACCGCGAAGATCACGTCGGTGACTGCAATCAGGATCAGCACCGCGAACAGCGGGGTGAACCAGCGCACGCCGTCGCGCTTGACGCTCATCGCGTTGCCTTCGTAATCCGGCAGCAGGCGCAGGTGCTTGCGCATCCAGCGCAGGGCCGGATTGGCTTCCAGGTCAGGCTCCTGGCCCGCGGCGAACCACATCTTCCAGCCGGTGAAGAGCAGGAAGGCGCCGAACACGTAGAGCAGCCAATGGAACTGGGTGATCAGCACGCTGCCGGCGAAGATCATGATCGTACGCAGCACGATCGCACCCAGGATGCCGATGATAAGCACCTTCTGGCGCTGTTCCTCCGGCACCGCGAAGTAGCTCATGATCATCAGGAAGACAAAGATGTTGTCCACCGCCAGCGCCTTCTCGACCAGGTAGCCGGTCAGGAACTCCAGGCCGACCTTGTTGGCCACGACCTGGCCGGCGGTCTCGTTCAGGTAGAACCAGAGGCCGCCGTTGAAGGCCAGCGCCAGCGCGACCCAGCCGATGGACCACCACAGGGCCTCCTTGAAGGTGACCTTGTGCGGGCCACCATGGCGCATCAATACGAGGTCGACCAGCAGGGCGATGACCACCACCGCTGCGAAGCCGCCCCACAACCACAAATTACCGATCGTCTGCATGGGTTTGTCCGTTGGGAAATGAAAAATGCCTCAAGCCGGACGGCGAGGATCTGCAACGGAGGATCGGGAGGGGATCCAGGGACAGAGCTTCGCCAGTACGGCGAAGGTCTCGCTCGCAGTTCCGATGGGCCGGAACTGCCGTTGCACCGGAGCCTGCGGGCTCGAATTGACGGCGACAACGTCTGGGAGCTACTCCCCTTCTGCCACCGATTCTGCGGCCTGGCCGGGCCGGCGTCAAATGCACTGGGGCGGGGCCAGCTCTGGTAGGTGCCAACCTTGGTTGGCACACCGGCCCGGGGGGGCAGAGCCCCTGTGGGGATCTGACCCCAGCGCCCGGTTTACAATAGGTGGATGAATACCCCCCTTCCCGTTGTCCGCCTCAAGAACGCGTGGCGTTCCAGCCACCCGTGGATCTTCCAGAAACTGGTCGAGAAGCCGACCGTCCGGCCCAAGCCCGGCTCCCTCGTTGACGTCGTCGGCGTGGATGGCGAGTTCATCGGCCGTGGCTTCTACAACGGGCATTCGCGTATTGCCGTACGCATCCTCGAAACCGACCCGCAGATCCCGGTGGATGCCGGCTGGTTCTCGCGCAAGATCGCCCAAGCGGTGTCGCTGCGTCGTGAGGTGCTGAAGCTAGATGCGGTGTCCGACGCCTGGCGCGTGGTGCACAGCGAAGGCGACGGCCTGTCCGGCCTGGTAGTGGACCGTTACAACGACCTGGTGGTGGTGGAGTTCTTCGCCGCCGGCATGTTCCGCCACCGCGAGTGGATCTACGACGCGCTGCGCGAACAGTTCCCGGGCTGCCGTTTCCACAGCTTCGCCGACGAACACGTGCAGAAGCAGGAAAGCTTCGACTTCCATGGCAACACCACCACCGAAGCGTCGGTGATCACCGAGTACGGCATCAAGTTCCGCGCCGACCCGGCCGGTGCGCACAAGACCGGTTTCTTCGCCGACCAGCGCGAGAACCGTGAGTGGCTGAGCCAGCAGGTGGAAGGCAAGAGCGTGCTCGACCTGTGCTGCAACACCGGCGGTTTCGCGGTGTATGCGGCCGCGCGCGGTGCATCGGAAGTGGTCGGCATCGACATCGATGAAGACGTCATCCAGATCGCCAAGGGCAATTCGCGCCTGAACAACGTGCGCCCGAAGTTCGTCCAGTCCGACATCTTCCCGTGGCTGCGTGATGCGGCCAACCGCGGTGAGCAGTACGACGTGGTGATCCTGGACCCGGCGAAGATGACCCGCGACCGTGAGCAGGTGATCACCGCGCTGAAGAAGTACCTGGACATGAACAAGCTGGCGCTGGGCGTGGTCAAGCCCGGTGGCCTGTTCGCCACGTTCTCCTGCACCGGCCTGGTGGCCGAGGACCAGTTCCTCGACATGCTGCGTCGTGCAGCGTACTTCTCCGGCCGCACCATCCAGATCCTGAAGGTGGCCGGCGCAGGTCCGGATCATCCGTTCATGGCCCACGTGCAGGAATCGCGTTACCTGAAGGCCGTGTTCTGCCGCGTGGTGGACTGACCCACGGCGCGTGGAGCCGAGTGCTGCTCGGCTCCCGCACACAGCACGGAAGACTGCCCCCGTGCGCCAGCCTCAGGGCTGTGCGCGCGGCGGCGCAGGAACCGGCTGCAGCTGCTGCAGCAACCCGTTGATCACCTCGGACCTGCGGCGCAGGTGTCCACCGAGCACGATCGCCACCGTACCCAGCGCCAGCAGCGCCGGTACCGCAAGCAGCGCCAGCACCCAGCCGACGTCGAACAGAAGCCAGCTCAGCAGACGCTGGTCATGCCATCGCTGTGACCGTTCGGAGCGGGGCAGACCGGCTGCCTTCTCGAAGCGGGACTGCATTGCCGGCGATACCGGAACGCCGATGTCCTCGCCATTGGCCAGCGCGCGTGCGGTGGCAACCACGGCCGGCGAGGCCACGCCGTAGGGCAGCTCCTGCTGTGCACGCAGATAGGCCTGCCACTGCGGGCTGAAGCTGCTGAAGTCCGGACTGGCGATGAGCGCGTCCAGCTGCCGATGGTCGAGCCGATCGCCCTGGCCCATGGCGGGTGCGGTGATGCCCATGCTTCCCCATGCACCGCACAGCAGCATCGAACCCAGCGCGAACGACCAGGCGAAGCGGCGAACGCGATGGCGGCCGAGCAGGTCGCGCACACCGAAGTACATCCACACCAGCAGCAAGGGCGTCATGACCAGCAGGATGAGCAGCTGCTTTCCTGTGTCCTTCCCCCCATAGCCGGCCGGCACGTGCGCCCACGAAGGCGGACCGAGTTCGGTGCCGGTGAAGGCCAGCGCCATGTAGGCCAGCGCTGTGGCCGCCAGCGGAATGCAGGCCAGGCCGAAGACCCGCAGCAGCGAGGCCCGCCGGTAGAACGCGCGCAGGCCCGGAACGGCTTCCGCCCGCGCCTGCAGGTCCGGTGGGATCTGCAGCGGATCGCGTACCGGCGCGCTCATGCCGGCACCCCCGACGTGCGCAGCAACTGCTGCAGCGCCTGCTTCAGCTGGTCCTGCGCCTGCGCAGCACTGGCGATCATCTGCGGGCTGGCGTTGTCGCTGTTGTGCAGCGCCTGGAGGGTCTGGCGCCAGATCGGCAGCAGGATCTGCACCGTCTCGCTGTAGCGGTCCAGCAGGTCGATGGCATTGCTGCGTGCCAGCTGCACCTGCATCCGGCTCATCGAATGGCTGGCCAGCAGGGCGGTCAGGTTGGCCACCCGGCGCTGCAGCCGCTCAACCGGGCGGTCGAGCACCGGCGCATCATCGGTGCTGTCGACGGTCGCTGGCAGTTCCTGCAGGAACTGCACGCCGGCATCGATGTACACCTGCAGCCGCACACCCTGCACGTCATGCTCGAGCAGCTGCGCATCCAGTCGATCAACGCTGGCGCGCACGGCGATGGCCTCGCGCTCGATCCTGGCCAGTACATCGCCGTTGCTGCCCATGGCGATGCGCCGGCGCAGGCGTTCTTCGATATCGGCACCGGTGAACCGCTGCCACCACCCCGCGCGCTGCAGCAGGGCATTGGGATCGTGTTCGGACAGCCGGCTGACCAGCTCAGCAAGCGCCTGCGCCAGCGCGTTGGCGCTGCCATCCTGCCAGGCCGGCTCGGCGCTGGCACTGGCCAGGTCGGCGGGGCCATAGCGGCCGATGTCGGTGCGCCCGGCAAACAACGGTGGCAGCACATCACGCTTGAGCTGCTCGACGGTGACCACGCTGGCGGGAACAGGCGCTTCGCCCTGCACGGGCAGCGCCGGAGGCTGGGACTTCGACATCGGTGTTTCCATTCCATGGTCGACGCAGCACGCGGTGCTGCACGCTGCCCTTATCGGCTGCGGGCGAGTGTAATGGAGCCGGCTGGCCAATGCGGCACTACCCGCGTTGGCCGTCACGGCGCTATGGTCGTGTCCTTCCCATTGCCGGTGGATGCCCATGCCGTCGTTGCGTCGTCTGTCCCTGCTGCTCGCGCTGGCGCTGAGTGCGCCGCTGTCCGCCCATGCCATCGACTTCAGCGCGCAGGAACTGGCCCGGGCCAAGGCACTGCAGCAGCGCCTGCTGACCCTGGACAGCCATCTGGATACGCCGGCCAACTTCGGCCGCGACGGCTTCGACATCGAGCAGCGGCACGACCGCAATGCGCTCTCGCAGGTGGATTACCCGCGCATGGTCGAAGGCGCGCTGGATGGCGGCTTCTTTGCGATCTACACCGACCAGGGCGATCGCACTGCCGCTGCGCATCTGGCCGAGCGCGATCACGGCCTGCAGCGTCTGCTGGAGATCCGCGAAATGCTGGCCGCCAACCCCGAGCGCTTCGCGCTGGCGCTGACCGCCGATGACGCGGCGCGCATCAAGGCCGCCGGCAAGCGCGTGGTCTACATCAGCATGGAGAACGCCAGCCCGCTGGTGGCCGACCCGAGCCTGCTCTCGTTCTATCACCGTGCCGGGCTGCGCCTGCTCAGCACCGTGCACTTCGCCAACAACGAGTTCGCCGATTCGGCCACCGACCCCAAGGGCGCGGAGTGGAAAGGCCTGAGCCCGGCCGGCAAGGACCTGGTACGGCAGGCGGTGAAGCTGGGCATCGTCATCGACCAGTCGCACGCCTCCGATGCCGTGTTCGACGATCTGCTGGCGATGATGCCGGTGCCGTTCGTGTTGTCGCACAGCTCGGCCAAGGCGATCTACGACCACCCACGCAACCTCGATGACGCGCGCCTGCGCAGGCTGGCCAAGGCCGGCGGCGTGATCCAGGTGAACGCGTATGGCGGCTACCTGATCGACACCGCCAAGTCGCCCGAGCGCAAGCAGGCCGAAGAGGCCCTGAGCAAGCAGCTGGGTGGCTGGGAAGGCATGACCATCGAACAGGGCGTTGCCCTGCAGAAGGCCGAGCAGGCACTGGACCACGAACATCCGGTGCGCCATGCCAGCCTGGACGACTTCTTCGCCCACTTCGAGCACATCCTGAAGGTCGTCGGCCCCGAGCACGTCGGCATCGGCCTGGACTGGGATGGCGGCGGTGGCCTGAGCGACCTGCCCGATGTCAGCCAGTTGCCGAAGATCACCGCGTGGCTGTTGCGCAAGGGCTACACCGAGCAGCAGATCGCCGCCATCTGGGGCGGCAACCTGCTGCGGGTGATGCGCCAGGCGCAGGACTACGCGGCAAAGCAGGGCGGCTAGCCGCCCTGCGCTAGGGCCGGCCGCTGGCCGGCAATCCCCAAGGACCGCCGGGCATGGCCCGGCGCTACCTTTACCGGCCGATCAGCGCATTGCGACGGCTGTAGGCGAAGTACAGCACCAGGCCGACCACGTTCCATGCCAGGAAGTACAGCTGGGTGGTGTGCGGCAGGCTGACGAACAGGTAGATGCAGCCCAGTGCCGCCAGCGGGCCGACGATGAAGGCAAACGGTGTGCGGAAGGTGCGCTCGCGGTTCGGCTCACGCACGCGCAGCACCACCAGGCAGATGCCAACGGCGGTGAACGCGGCCAGGGTGCCGGCATTGGCCAGTGCGGCGATCTCGTCGAGGCGCGCCACACCGGCCAGCGCCGACACCACCACGGCGGTGAACAGCGTGGTCGCCACCGGCGTGCCGGTGCGCGCGTTGACCTTGGACAGGCCACGCGGCAGCAGGCCATCGCGGCTCATCACGAAGAAGATGCGGCTCTGGCCATACAGGAACGCGAGCAGCACGGTCGGCAGGGCGATGATCGCGATCACGCCGATCAGCATCGCCGCGGTCGGCTGGCCCAGCTGGCGCATGATCAGTGCCAGCGGCTCGGCACTCTGGCCGAACACGGTGTAGCTCATCGCACCGATCGCGGCCAGCGCCACCAGCACGTACACGATGGTGCAGCCGACCATCGAGCCGATGATGCCGATGGACAGGTCGCGGCCGGGGTTCTTGGTTTCTTCGGCGGCGGTGGAGATCGCATCGAAGCCGTAGAACGCGAAGAAGATGATCGCCGCTGCCGCCATCACGCCGCGCTCGACGCCATCCGGTCCCAGCGTCTTGGCGAACCCGTAGGGCATGAACGGCTGCAGGTTGTTGGCGTCGAACGCCGGCAGGGCCACCGCCACGAAGATGGCCAGCGCGATCAGCTTGAACACGACCAGGATCGCGTTGAGGGTGGCGCTCTCCTTGGTACCGGCCATCAGCATCAGTGCCACCAGCCAGGTGATGACGATGGCGGGCAGGTTGATCATGCCGCCGTCGACGTGCGGGCCCGCCGCGAGCATGGCCGGCAGGCGCAGGTCCCAGCCGAACTGGGTATGCACCCATTCCAGGAAGCCGACGAAATAGCCCGACCAGCCGACCGCCACGGTACTCACCACCAGCGAGTACTCCAGGATCAGGCTCCAGCCCACCACCCAGGCAAAGACTTCGCCCAGGGCACTGTAGCTGTAGGTGTAGGCGCTGCCGGCGGCCGGCATCATCGTGGACAGTTCGGCGTAGGCCAATGCCGCGCAGGCACACACCGCGCCGGCGATGGCGAAGGAGATCAGCACGGCGGGGCCGGCGCGGTCGGCACCGACGCCGATCAGGGTATAGATGCCGGTGCCGACGATGGCACCGATGCCCAGCGCGATCAGGTGCGGCCAGCTGAGGGTCGGGACCAGGCGCCGGCCGGCTTCATGGACGGTGACGGAATCTAGGGACTTGCGCCGGAGCAGGGACATGCAGGCCTCGGAAGGGGTGACTGAGAACGACAAGTCCCCGAGTGTGACCGAACGCAGCGCAGCATTGCCACTGACGGGGGTCATGGCCGGCACAGCGCGCGCTGGACTGTGGGCACGCTGCCGGAATCGGCACAAACGGCCTCAGTCCAGGCGGCTACCAGTGACAGCCGTCGTCCTGGAAGGCGTTGAAGTCTTCTTCGAAATCCGTGCGGCGACCGTCTCGGGCCCGCACGTAGCTGAAGCTGTAGATCCGTGCGCCCTGCGTGCTCAGCGTGTAGTGACCGTTGATACGGCCCTCCACGCGCTCTTCCCAGACGGTATCGAACTGGTAGGGGCGGTCTTCGTCCAGCACCGTGCTCTCTTCGGAAACCCGGTGCAGCGGCAGGCGCTCGCGGTGCCCGGCGTAGCGCACATCGGCGCGGCCATCGTCCAGCCAGCGCCATTCCAAGTGGATCGTGCCGTTGGCACCGCCGGTGAGGCAGCGGTGATCCGGTGCGGCCGTGGCCGGTGCACTGGCAAGCAGCAACACCAGGGCTGCAGCGACCGCGAGTGTTGGTGTTGCGGCCATGGCGCCTCCTTCCAGCATGGGGCGCCAGCATAGCGCGCCCCCGGTATTACCTGCCCGGTGCGCGTGGCTGCAGACGCGTACCACCGCTCATCAGCATGCGCGGCAGCGGCATCTGCAGGAAGTCGTGCGGAAAGGCCGGCGCGACCGCGCTGATCGCATCCAGCCGTGCCAACGCCTCAGCCGGCAGCGCCAGATCCAGCGCCGCCAGGTTGTGTTCCAACTGGTCCAGGGTGCGTGCACCGACGATCGGCATGGCCCCGGCCGCGGGTCGTTGCAGCAACCAGGCCAGAGCGACCTGCGCAGCCGAGTACGACAGCTCTGCCGCGATCGCAGCGACTTCCCCGGCGATGTTCAACGAACGCGGCGTCAACGCGCCATTGATGAGCGCGACATTGCGCCTGGAACCACCCGGCGCGGCCTCGGCGGTCTCGGCTGCGGCCAGGTCCGCCGCGCTGTATTTGCCGGTCAGCACGCCGCTGCCCAGCGGCGACCACGCCACCACGCCCAACCCGAGCGCATCGGCCATCGGCAGCAGTTCGTGTTCGACGCTGCGCTGGATCAGGCTGTATTCGATCTGCAGCGCCACCAGTGGCGACCAGCCGCGTAGATCGGCCAGGGTCTGCATGCGCGCGATCTGCCAGGCTGGCGTGTCCGAGATGCCGGCGTACAGCACCTTGCCGCTGCGCACGAGGTCGTCGAAACCGCGCATCACCTCGTCCACCCCGGTGGTGTCGTCCCAGGCGTGCAGGTACAGCAGATCCAGGTAGTCGGTGCCGAGCCGGCGCAGGCTGTCCTCCACCGAGCGCATCATGCTCTTGCGATGGTTGCCGGCGTTGTTCGGATCGCCCGGCACGGTCGCCAGGGTGTACTTGCTGGCGATCACCAGCCGTTCGCGGCGGCCTTGGGCGAACCGCCCGAGCAGGGTCTCTGCGCTGCCATTGGTGTAGTTGTTTGCGGTATCGACGAAGTTGCCGCCACGTTCGACGTAGGCATCGAAGATGCGGCGGGCCTCGGCTTCGTCCGCGCCCCAACCCCAGTCGGCACCGAAGGTCATCGTGCCCAGCGCCATCGGGCTGACACGCAGGCCGGAGCGGCCGAGCAGGCGGTAGTGATCAAGTGACATGTGGCATTCCATCGGAGGAGGCGGGTGTTCCGCCGGGAGGCCAAGCATCCGTCCGATGATCTTGTGAATAAACTGGATGCAGTCGAACTGACAATGAAGGAAGGCTTCACAATGGATCCCTCCGCACCGCTGTCTGCGGTGGTTGCCTTTGTCCACGTGGCCGACCACGCCAGCTTTACCCGTGCCGCCGATGCCTTGGGCGTCTCGACCTCGGCGCTGTCACAGAGCGTGCGTGCGCTGGAGGCGCGGATGGGCGTGCGCCTGTTGCAACGGACCACGCGCCGGGTGGGTCTGACCGAGCACGGCGCACGCTTCCTGCAGCGCGTGCGTGGCGGGTTGGCACAGATCGAATCGGCCTTCGACGACCTGGACAGCGCGCGGACGGTGCCGGCCGGTCGGCTGCGCATCACCCTGCCACGCATCGTTGCCGAACGCCGGGTTCTGCCGGCGCTGCCGTCCTTCCTGGCCCGGTATCCGCAGGTAGAGGTGGAATTGTGCGTGGAGCCGGCGCTGACCGATCTGGTCGCCGAGGGGTTCGACGCCGGCATCCGCCTGGGTGAATCGTTGGCGCAGGGCATGATCGCGGTGCCGATCGGGCCGCCCGAGCGCCAGGTGGTGGTGGCCACGCCGGGCTACTTCGCGCGCCACGGGGTGCCGCTGAGCCCGCAGGAGCTGCAGGGCCACGACTGCATCGTCCATCGCCGCGCCAATGGCCGGCTCATGCCCTGGGAATTCAGCCGTGAGGGGCGTGACCTGGACGTAGCCGTCGCGGGGCGGCTGGTGTTCAACGATGCCGAACTGGCCTATGCGGCGGTGCTGGCTGGGCTCGGCATGGCGCAGGGCTTTGCTTCGCTGGTCGCCGACGACCTGGCCGCCGGCCGCCTGCGCAGCGTGCTGGAGGACTGGCAGCCGCCGTTCCCCGGCTTTCATCTGTACTACCCGGCGCGCGAGCATATGGCGCCCAAGCTGCGGGTGTTCATCGACCACCTGCGCGCGGCCCTCCGCGCCGACGGGCTCTCAGCCGTTCAGGCCCAGGCGGATGCCAAAGCCGACCAGGAACAGGCCGGCCACACGCCGTAGCGCATCGCTGACCCGCGGGTGCTGGATCAACCGACGGCGGGCCAGGTTGCCGACCCAGATCAGCAGCGAGCAGTAGGCGATGCTGACCACGAAGATGATGCCGGCCAGTGCCGCGAAGGTGGCCATGCCCTGGTGGGCTTTGGGGTCGATGAACAGCGGCAGGAACGCCATGTAGAACAGGATCGCCTTCGGATTGAGCAGGCTGACCAGGATCGCCTGGTGGAAGTAGCGTCCCGGCTGCATGCGCACCGGGCCAACTTCGGCACCGTCACCCTTGGGCGTGCGCAGCAGGCTGATGCCGACCCACACCAGGTACGCCGCGCCGAGATACTGCACGGCATGGAACACCGTCGGATTGGCCTTCAGCAGCGCGGCCACGCCGGCCAGCGCCAGCCACATCAGGATCTGGTCGCCGACCAGCAGGCCGGCCAGCGCCGTGTAGCCGCCGCGCACACCGCCACGACCGGTGGCGGTCAGCAGGGTGAAGGTGCCCGGCCCGGGCAGGGCCAGAAACACCAGCACGGCGACCAGAAATGTCCACAGGTCCTGGATGCCCATCCACGGCATGGCGCGATTCTCTTACAACAGGGGAGCGCCATTGTCGGCCAGTGACGTTGCAGGCGACAGGGGCACGTCGCCATGGCCGGGCATCGCGGACAGCAGCGGTTGCAGGTACTGGCGCAGCTGCGCGTGCAGTTGCCGCACGGCCGGTGAGAACTGCTTGCGGTGCGGGCACACCAGCTGAAGCGGGATGTGGCTGCCGATGCCATCCAGCAGCACCTGCAGGCGTCCACCCAGCACATCGTCGCGCACATCCAGCCAGGATTTGTAGGTGATGCCTTCGCCGGCGACCGCCCAGCGCCGCACCACGTCGGCGTCGTCGCAGACCAGTGGCCCGCGCACCGGGATCACCACGCGGCGCCCCTCAAGCTCGAACGACCAGCGATCGTAGGCGCGCCCGCCGAGCTGGTAGACAAGGCAATCGTGTTCGCGCAGATCCTCCAGCCGCGAGGGCACACCACGCCGCCGCAGGTACTCGGGGGATGCGGCCAGCACGCGTCGGTTGCCCTCCAGCAACGGCAGGGCGACATAGCTGGCGTCGTCGAAGTGCCCGATGCGGATGGCCACGTCGACCGGGTCGCGGAACACGTCGGCCACTTCGTCGGACAGGCGCAGGTGCAGGCGCAGCCGTGGATGCGCGGCACGGAACGCAGTCAGCCACGGCAGCAGCAGGTTGCGGCCGAAGTCCGAGGGCGCCGACAACTGCAGGGTGCCGTGCAGCTCCGCATCCTCGCCCTGCACCCGCGCCTGGCCTTCGCGCAGGGTGGTCAGAACGTCCTGCGCGTACGGCAGGTACAGCGCACCTTCGGCGGTCAGCCGCAGGCTGCGGGTGGTGCGTACGAACAGGCGCAGGTCCAGTTCGCGTTCCAGCCGTGCCACCGCCGCGGCCACCTGGCCCGGCAGCAGGTCGGCCTCGCGCGCGGCCTGCGAGAAGCTGCCCAGCGCAGCGGTGCGGACGAACAGCTGCAGATCATCGAAGCGGACCATTTTCATTGCTGCAGTGAAAGTGTTGACCGATTCTGCGCCTTTCTGCCCCCCCTGCGCACGGCGCACGCTGTGGCCTCTCCTCACTGGATCTCCCCCATGCGCGCCATTGCCTACACCCATGCCGGCCTGCCGATCGACGACCCGCAGGCCCTGATCGACCTCGACCTGCCCCTGCCGCAGCCGGGCCCACGCGACCTGCGGGTGGCGGTGCGCGCGGTGGCGGTGAACCCGGTCGACACCAAGGTGCGACGCGGCGCTGCCACCGACGGCCCACGCGTGCTCGGGTGGGATGCGGTCGGCGTGGTCGATGCGGTTGGCAGCGAGGTGACCCTGTTCCAGCCCGGCGACGCGGTGTACTACGCCGGTGTGATTGATCGCCCGGGCAGCAATGCCGAATACCAGTTGGTGGACGAGCGCAGCGTTGGCCGCAAGCCGGCCAGCCTGGACGATGCCGCGGCGGCGGCGCTGCCGCTGACCGCGATCACCGCATGGGAACTGTTGTTCGACCGCCTGCGCATCGCCGAAGGCGGTGGCGACGGCCAGACCCTGCTGGTGATCGGTGCAGCGGGCGGCGTCGGTTCGATCCTGGTGCAGTTGGCGCGTCGGCTGACCAAGCTGACGGTGATCGGTACCGCCTCGCGACCGGAGACCCAGGACTGGGTGCAGGCGATGGGCGCGCACCATGTGATCGACCACACCCGGCCGCTGGCCGAGGGCCTGGCCCGGCTGGGCATCACCGAGGTGGACCACGTGGCCAGCCTGACCCACACCGACCAGCACTACGCACAGATCGTCGAGCTGCTGGCGCCGCAGGGGCAGCTGGGACTGATCGATGACCCGGGCCAGATCGATGTGATGGCGCTGAAGCGCAAGGCGCTGTCGCTGCACTGGGAATCGATGTTCACCCGGCCGCTTTACAGGACCGCGGACATGCAGCGCCAGCATGACCTGCTGAACCGGGTCGCCGAACTGGTCGATGCCGGTGTGCTGCAGACCACGCTGGGTGAGCACTTCGGGCGCATCGACGCGGCCAACCTGCGCCGTGCGCACGCGCTGCTGGAAAGCCATCGGGCCAAGGGCAAGATCGTGCTGGAAGGCTGGTAAGGCCACGCCCTTCCTGTAGAGCCGAGCCCACGCTCGGCTGCTGTTGGCGCATGCCGTTCAGCCGAGCATAGGCTCGGCTCTACACACGTACCCTCCGACGTGTCGACCAAGGTCGACACCTGCCAACGGCGGCGAGAACCTCTCCTCAGGCCACTCCGTTGTCCACGTAGGCGGTGAAACCCGGCTGCTGTCGCAGGCGCTCGAACCAGGCGTCCACATGCGGCAGCACCGGCTTGTTGCCGGGGGTGCTGCGCCAGCGCTGCGCCGACAGGCCGAGGACGATGTCGGCGAGGGTGAAGGTGGTGCCCGCCACGTAGGCGTTGCTGGCCGCCAGTTGCGCGTCCAGCGTGCCCATCAGCTGGTTCCAGTGCGCCAGGCTGGCCTCCGCGCGTGCGTCGTCCGCGAAATCGGGGTGCTGGCGGACGCGGGCCATGAACACGTGGCGTCAGGCGCTGTTGAGGTCGGTGGCCTGCCAGTCCATCCACTGCTCGACCCTGGCGCGGTCCTGCGCCACGGTGGGTAGCAGGTCATCGCGGCCCTGGCGTGCGGCCAGGTAGCGGCAGATGCTGTTGGACTCCCACAGCACCAAGTCGCCGTCGCGCAGCACCGGCACCTGCCGGTTCGGGTTGAGCGTGGCCAGCAGGTCCGGCGCGGGTGCCGGGTCATGCGTGAACGCGAGATCGAGTTCGGCGCACAGCCACAGCACTTTGCGCACGTTGATCGAGGTGGGCTTTCCGTAGAGAACAAGCATGGGCGTGTTTCAGCACTTGAGACTGGGCCAGCCTACACTTGCCACATGCAAACCGAATTCCTCCTCGTCGCCGGCCTGTTGCTGGTCGTGCTCGTCCTGCAACTGGTGGCGCTGCTGCGCCGCCCTCCCCACGACCGCCTGGAACAGGCCGTGCGTGATGAAGCGCGCGTCGGCCGCAGCGAGCTGCGCGAGCAGCTCGATGGGTTCGCGCGCGCGCTGACCGATCTATCCACCCGCACCGATCAGCGTCTGGATCTGCTGCGTGAAGCGCTGGGCGAAGATGCGCGCAAGGCCCGCGCCGAGGCGGCCGACAGTCAGCAACGCAGTGCCGTCTCGCTGGGCGAACGCCTGCAGGAACTGCGCGTGCAGCTGGATGTGTTCGGCCAGCAGCAGGAGGCACGCATCCATGCGTTCGGAAAGCAGCTGCAGGAACTGACCGCGCGTACCGATACCCAGTTCGGTGCGCTGCGGCAGGCTCTGGTGGAGGATGCCCGCAAGGGCCGCGAAGAAGGCGCGCAGTCGCAGCAGCGCCTGACCGAGAGCCTGGGCCTGCGCCTGCAGGAGCTGACCCAGCGCAACGAACAGCGCATCTCGGAAATGCGCACCACCCTGGAAGAACAGCTGCGCGCGCTGCAGGCCGACAACGCGCAGAAGCTCGAACAGATGCGCCACACCGTGGACGAAAAGCTGCAGTCCACGCTGGAAACGCGGCTGGGCAATTCGTTCAAGCTGGTGTCCGAACGCCTGGAACAGGTGCAGCGCGGGCTGGGTGAAATGCAGCAGCTGGCGACCGGCGTGGGCGACCTGAAGCGGGTACTGACCAACGTCAAGAACCGCGGCAGCTGGGGGGAAGTGCAGCTGGAGAACATCCTCGAGCAGACTCTCACCCAGGAACAGTACGCGCGCGGGGTCAAGGTGCGTCCTGACGGCAACGAGATGGTCGACATCGCCGTGCGCCTTCCGGGCCGTCGCGACGACGACACGCCGGTCTGGCTGCCGATCGATTCCAAGTTCCCGCGCGAAGACTATGAGCGCCTGCTCGATGCGCAGGAACAGGGTGATGCCGAGGGCGTGCGCCTGCAGGGCATCCAGCTGGAACGCGCGATCCGCGTGCAGGCCAAGTCGATCAGCGAAAAGTACATCGTGCCGCCGCACACCACCGATTTCGCGGTGATGTTCGTGCCCACCGAAGGGCTGTATGCCGAGGTGATCCGGCGTCCGGGCCTGGTCGACCTGCTGCAGCGCGAGCACCGCGTGGTGGTGGCTGGCCCGACCACCGTCACCGCGTTGCTCAACAGCCTGCAGATGGGCTTCCGTACCCTGGCGATCGAGCAGCGATCGAGCGAAGTGTGGGGGCTGCTGGGCGCAGTGAAGAGCGAGTTCGGCAAGTTCGCCGGCATCCTCGAGAAGGCCGAGAAGCAGATCACCACCGTGGGCCGCAGCATCGGCGAGGCCAGCCGCAAGACCCGCACCATCGAACGCCGACTGCGTGGCGTGGAATCACTGGCGACCGAACAGGCGCAGGACCTGCTGGGCGATCTGAGCGAAGCACCCAGCGACGAAGAGGCGGCAGAAGGCGAGGGTGAGGACGCCTGACGCCGGCTGACACGCCATCTGCATCGTCGGATGCGTATGCTGGCGACGTCCACACCGATCAGGTACTGCCATGCGCCTCCGATTCCTTGCCAGCCTTGCGCTGAGCGCGCTGCTTGCCAGCTGCAGCAGCACCCCACCGGCCGGTGGAGATGGCGGCGCGGCAGCCACAGCGGCCGACAGCCCTGAAGCCGCTGCAGCCCTGCAAGAAGCGCGCGATGTGGACTGTCGCGCGGCGGGCGGTACGCTGCAGCCGTTGGGCCGCCTGCAGCGTGTGCAATGCGTGATTGCCTATGCCGATGCAGGCAAGACCTGCAGCAGCAAGAGCGACTGCAGCGGCCAGTGCCTGGCGACGGGCGAGGTCGCTGCCGGTGCGGTGGCGACCGGCACCTGCCAGCGTGATGTCAGCCAGAACTTCGGTTGCCGCCAGCGCATCGACGGTGGCAAGGCACAAGGCACCATCTGCGTCGATTGAGGATGTCCCGTAGAGCCGAGCCCATGCTCTGCTACCGTGGCATCAGCCGAGCATGGGCTCGGCTCTACAACAGCGCGTGCGGCGGTATGCTGGTGGGCCTTTCCCCGCTGCAGCCGGAGCCCCCGCGTGAGCACCTCGATACCTTCGGTTGCCGCCAGCGCATCGACGGTGGCAAGGCACAAGGCACCATCTGCGTTGATTGAGGATGTCCTGTAGAGCCGAGCCCATGCTCGGCTACCGTGGCATCAGCCGAGCATGGGCTCGGC
>NZ_JBHZOP010000100.1:0-12377 GCF_042787595.1 Stenotrophomonas sp. YIM B13575
GTGGGTCCGGTTGCGGGGGCCGCTGCAAGTACGTCCATGTAATCTCGGTCGCCGCATCCATGCGGCTCACGCCCCCGCAACCGGACCCACCCCGCCTTCGACGGATTTCCGCGAACTGTCGGAATGGCATGGCCTGCTCCTGGTGGGTGTCGACCTTGGTCGACACGTAGAACCACGCCATGCGTGGATGCGCTTCGATGGATGTCCATCCACGCATGGCGTGGATCTACGTGTCTGGTGGGTGCCGACCGTTGGTCGGCACACCTCACCCCTTGAACCGCAACCCCACGCCCGGTTCGGTGAACAGGTAGCGTGAATCCAGCGCTGAATCGCCCAGCTTGTGCCGCAGCTTGCCGACCAGGATGCGCAGGTAGTGGGTGTCGTGCTGGTGGGTGGGTCCCCAGATTTCCTGCAGGATCTGCGGCTGGGTCACCACCCGCCCGGCATTGCGCAGCAGCAGCGACAGCAACGCGTACTCCTTGCGGGTCAACGCCACCAGCTCGCCGTCGATTGCCACTTCGCGGCGCACCAGGTCCACGTGCAGGTGGCCATCGTCGAACACCGGCGGCGTGCCATCCGTCGGCACGCTGCGTGTGCGCAGCAGCGCCCGCACCCGCGCCATCAGCTCCTGGGTACCGAAGGGTTTGGTCACGTAGTCGTTGGCGCCGTTGTCCAGCGCACGCACCTTCTCGGTTTCGCCGGCACGCACGGTCAGCATGATCACCGGCACCTGGCTCCATTGCCGCAGCTGCTCCAGCACCTCGTGGCCTTCCATGTCCGGCAGGCCGATGTCCAGGATCACCAGGTCCATGTCCTCGCTGGCGGCCATCTGCAGGCCCTCCTGGCCGGTCGCAGCCTGGCGCACCTGGTAGCCCTGCGCGCGCAGGCTGATGTCCAGGAACCGGCGGATCTGGGTTTCATCGTCGATCACCAGCACGCGCGGGGCCGGCGCGCTGGCATCAGTCGGGGTCGGACTCATCGTGAGAGGCTGGCTTGAGCAGGGGCAGGGTGATGCGGATCAGGGTACCGCGACCGTCGCGCCCGGGCAGCGCCTGCACGCTGCCGCCGTGGGCGCCGATCATGCCCTGGCAGATGGTCAGGCCGAGGCCGGTGCCGTGGCGGCCGCGGTCGCCGCGTTCGACGCTGTAGAACATGTCGAAGATGCGCGCGCGCTCGTCGTCGGGAATGCCGGGGCCGGCATCGATCACGTCGATGCGCAGCTGACCGTCCAGTTCGCGCGCCAGCACCTGCACGGCGGCATCGGCTGGCGAGAACTTGGCAGCGTTCTCCATCACATTGAACACCGCCTGCTCGACCAGTGCCGGATGCACCCAGATCGGCGCCAGCGTCGCCGGGATATCCAGCTCCAGGCGTACCTTTGGCTGGTAGCGCTGCAGGCGGCGGGCGGCAGAGCCAATCAGCTCATCCACGCCTATCCAGTCGCGGTTGATCTTCAGGCCCTCGTGGCCCAACCGGGTCATGTCCAGCAGGTTCTGGATGTAGCGGTCCAGGCGCTCGCCTTCGACCAGGATGGTGTCCAGCAAGGCGCGGCGGTCGGCCAGATCCATCGCCGCGCCGTAGCTGGCCAGGCTGTCGGCCGAGCCGATCATCGCCGCCAGTGGCGAACGCAGGTCATGCGACACCGAGGAGAGCAGGGCAGAGCGCAGCCGTTCTGTCTCGTTGCTGACGTGCGCCTGTTCCAGCTCGGCCACCAGGCGCGTGCGCAACGCGGCCTGGGCGATGTCATCGACCATCGCTTCGGCCAGCTGGCGCTGTTCGGGCAGCAGCCGCGCCTGCGCACCCGGCAGGTACAGGCCGGCCACGCCGATCGCACGGTCCTCGCCGTCCAACAGCGGCAGGAACCACCATTGCGCGCCAGCGAGGGTATCGGTGAAGCGGCCACTGGGCTGGCCATGGCGCAAGGCCCAGTCTGCCGCTGCCAGGTCGGTATCACCGGGCAGGTGACGGCCACCGGCGGCGATATCGGCGCCGATCCGCAGCCATGCCGGAACATCCATGGCCTGTTCCAATGCCTGCCGCCCGGCCTGCGCCACTTCACCGTTGCCAGCTGCACTGGCCAGTTGCCGGCCCAACTGCTGACGCGCGCGCGCATGGCGGTTGGCCGCGCGCAGGGCGATCACCTGCATGCGCAGGCGCGACGCCAGGCGTCCGGCAACCAATGCCGCCGCCAGGAACAGGAACACGGTGATCACGCCCTGCCGCGCGCCGATGGCGAAGGTGAAGCGCGGCGCGATGAACAGGAAGTTGTAGGCGAGGAAACACAGGATCGCTGCCATCACCGCGACGCTGGCGCGGGTACGCGCGGCCACCAGCACCACGGCCACGATGAACACCATCGACAGATCGGCCATGCCCACCCAGCGTTCGGCCAGCCACGCCACCAGGCAGGCCAGCGCAGTAGCCAACAGCGCCTGCAACGGCTCGTGACTGATCCCGCGCATCGGTGGCAGCAGCCCCTCCCGACGGGAGCGCGCACGCGCCTGCGGCGTGCTGATGATGGTGATCTCGTAGTGCGCGCCGCGCTGGATCAGCTGCTGGGTCAGGGTGCGGTTGAACATCCGCGCCAGTGGTCGCTCGCGGGTGCGGCCCAGCACCAGCGTCGACACGCCGTTGTGCGCGGCGTGGTCGAGCAATGCGTCGGCGATGCTGGAGCCGTGCAGCAGCTCGGCGTCGCCGCCCAGGCGGCGGGCCAGCGCGAACGCCGCATCGATCTCGCGCCGGGTCGCCTCGTCCTGGCGGCGTCCCTGCACCGTCACCACCGTCCACGGTGCATCGCGGCGTTCGGCGATACGCCGCGCCACCCGCACCAGGTATTCACTCTGGCCACCGCCATCGATCGCCACCAGCACGCCGCGACGCAGCGGCAGATTGCTCTCACCGCGTGCCGCACGGGCCTCGCGCAGGCTGCTGTCAACGCGGTCGGCCGCTTCCTGCATCGCCAGTTCGCGCAATGCGGTCAGGTTGGCCGGCGAGAAGTAGGCCTGCAGTGCCTGCGCGGCCTGCTCGGGCACGTACACCTTGCCCTGCTGCAGGCGCGCGATCAGTTCGCGTGGCGGCAGATCGACCAGCACGATGTCGTGCAGGCGGTCGAGCACGCCGTCCGGGACCGTCTCGCTGACGCGTACGCCGGTGATGCGCATCACCACATCGTTGAGGCTTTCCAGATGCTGGATGTTGACCGTGGTCCAGACGTCGATGCCGGCGTCCAGCAGTTCCATCACGTCCTGCCAGCGCCGTTCATGGCGGCTGCCCGGCGCATTGCGGTGGGCCAGCTCGTCCACCAGCACCAGCGCCGGCCTGCGTGCCAGCACGGTGTCCAGGTCCATCTCCTGCAGGTCGTGACCATGGTAGGCCACGTCCTTCAGCGGCAACCGCGGCAACCCTTCCAGCAGGGCCTGGGTATCGGCACGGCCGTGGGTCTCCACCAGCCCCACCACAAGGTCCACGCCACGGCGCAGCTGTTCCTGCGCACGGGTCAGCATCGCGTAGGTCTTGCCTACGCCGGGCGCAGCGCCGAGGAACACGGTGAGCTTGCCACCGGCTTCGCGTTGCAGGCCTTCCACCAGGGCGTTGGCCTGGCGGGTCCGCAGATCAGTCATGGGAGCCGCTGTCATGGCCGCCATTGTGCGCGCAGCGGGTGCAGCCCTGCATCACGGCGCGCGTGCCGCGTGGTCCAGGGCGAAGTTCAGTGTCACCACGTTCACCCGTGGCTGGCCGAACACGCCCCATTGCCGGCCCTGCGTGTTGGCCTTCACCAGCGCCTGCACGCGCTCCACCGGCAGGCCTCGTGCACGCGCCACGCGTGCCACCTGCAGCTGTGCTGCCGCCGGCGACAGCTGCGGATCGAGGCCACCGCCGGACTGGGTGACCAGATCGGCAGGTACCTGCGCAGGCGTCACGCCTTCGCGCGCGGCCACCGCTGCGGTGCTCGCCGCCACACGTTCGGCCAGCGCCGGGTTGCTGCGAGCCAGGTTGGAGCCAGCCGCCGCCATCGGGTCGTAGTTGGCTGCCGACGGCCGCGCCTGGAAGTAGCCATCGCCAGTGAACGGCTGCGACAGCCATGCCGAAGCACGCACCTGGCCGCTGCCATCGCGCAGCAGGCTGCCTTCGGCCTGCGTCGGGAAGGACAGGCCGGCGAATCCGGTGGCGATGCCGGCGTAGACCGCACCGGCCAGCAGCAGGGTGGCCAGGCCCAGGCCGATGGCCGGGCGCCAGCTGGCGCCATCCTGCAGCGTGGCCACGCGTGCCTCGCTTTTCAGCTCGCGGGAAAGGGAAGGGGAGTCAGAACGGTTCATGCGCCGAATACCAGGACAAGAAGAAGGTCGATCAACTTGATCGCCGCGAACGGCAGCAGCACGCCACCCAGGCCGTACACCAGCATGTTCCGGCGCAGCAGCGCCGTTGCGGTGGCCGGGCGGAAGCGCACACCGCGCAACGCCAGCGGAATCAGTGCGGGAATCACCAGGGCATTGAAGATCAGCGCCGCCAGCACTGCGTTGCGCGGGCTCGACAGCTGCATCACGTTCAACGCGGCCATCGCAGGCACGGTGGCGGCAAACAACGCCGGCAGGATCGCGAAGTACTTGGACACATCGTTGGCCAGCGAGAACGTGGTCAGCGCGCCGCGGGTGATCAACTGCTGCTTGCCCACCTCCACCACCGCCAGCAGCTTGGCCGGATCCGAATCCAGGTCGACCATGTTGCCGGCCTCCTTGGCCGCCTGCGTGCCCGAGTTCATCGCCAGGCCGATGTCGGCCTGGGCCAGCGCCGGCGCATCGTTGGTACCGTCGCCGACCATCGCCACCAGGCGGCCACCGGCCTGCTCGGCACGGATGCGTGCCAGCTTGTCCTCGGGCCGCGCCTCGGCGATGTAGTCGTCCACACCGGCTTCGGCGGCAATCGCGGCGGCCGTCAGCGGGTTGTCGCCGGTGATCATCACCGTGCGGATGCCCATCGCCCGCAGCTGTGCGAACTTCTCGCGCATGCCGTGCTTGACCACGTCCGACAGCTCGATCACGCCCAGCACATGGCGGCCCTCGGCCACCACCAGTGGCGTGGCGCCGTTGCGTGCGACCTGGTCCACGCGACCGGCCAGCTCTGCCGGTACGCTGCCGCCGAGCGCCTGCACATGAGCGCGGATCGCGTCGGCAGCGCCCTTGCGGATCTGCCGGCCGTGCAGCAGGTCGACACCGGACATGCGGGTCTGCGCGCTGAAGGCCAGGTAGTCGGCCTGGTCCGGCTCGGCGGTGGCGCAGCCCTGCTCACGGGCCAGGCGCACGATCGACTTGCCTTCCGGGGTCGGGTCGGCCAGCGAAGAGAGCAGTGCCGCCTCACGCAGCTGGTCGGCGTCGATCCCGGCCAGGGCATGGAAGTGGCTGGCCTGGCGGTCGCCGTAGGTGATGGTGCCGGTCTTGTCGAGCAGCAGCACGTCGACGTCACCGGCCACTTCCACCGCCTTGCCCGACTTGGCCAGTACGTTGGCGGCCAGCGCACGGTTCATGCCGGCGATGCCGATGGCCGGCAGCAGGCCACCGATGGTGGTCGGGATCAGGCATACCAGCAGCGCGATCAGCAGCAGCGGATCCACCTTGACGCCCACCGAAGCACCGATCGCCGGCAGCGTCGCCACCACCACCAGGAAGGTCAGCGTCATCGCCGCCAGCAGCAGGGTCAGCGCGATTTCATTCGGTGTCTTCTGCCGGTTGGCGCCTTCCACCAGCGCGATCATCCGGTCCAGGAAGCTGTGCCCCGGCTCGGCGGTGATGCGCACGACGATCTGGTCGGACAGCACCTTGGTGCCGCCGATCACGCCGGAGCGATCCGTACCCGCCTCACGCAGCACCGGTGCCGACTCGCCGGTCACCGCTGCTTCGTTGATGGTGGCCAGGCCCTGCACGATCTCGCCGTCGGCCGGTACCAGCTCGCCGGCACTGACGATCACGTGGTCACCGGGACGCAGTTCGGCGGCCGGCACCTGGGTTTCGCTGGCACCGGCCTGCGCCGACGCCAGGCGACGCGCCACCAGGTCCTGGCGGGCGCGGCGCAGCGAGGCGGCCTGGCCACGGCCACGTGCTTCGGCCACTGCCTCGGCGAAATTGCCGAACAGCACGGTGACCAGCAGGATCGCCGTCACCGCCAGGCCGAAGCCCAGTGGCGCATTGCCGGTCAGGGTGATGATCGCGGCGACGATCGTGCCGGCCATCACCACCGCCATCACCGGGCTGCGCACCAGATGCATCGGCGACAGCTTGCGTACGGCCTCGATGAGCGCGCGGCGCAGGCCGGCGGCATCGAGCAGGGCCGGGCGGGACGCCACGGAAGAGGAACGGTTTGCGGTTGCGTGACTACTCATGGGGGTGTCCTCAGTGCAGTCCCAGGCTCAGGTGGTCGGCGATCGGGCCGAGTACCAGCGCCGGCATGAACTGCAGCACGGTCAGGATGACGATCACCGAGACCAGGGTCAGGGCGAAGGTCGGGGTTTCGATCTGCAGGCTGCCGGCCGATTCAGGCGCCTGCCGCTTGGCGGCCAGCTGCGCGGCCACCACCAGCGGGATGATCAGCAGCGGGAAGCGGCCCAGCAGCAGCACCAGCGAGCAGCTCAGGTTCCACCAGGGCGTTGCGTCGCCCAGGCCCTCGAAGCCCGAGCCGTTGTTGGCGTAGGCCGAGACATACTCGTAGAACACCTGGCTGATGCCGTGGAAACCGGGATTGGAGGTGCCGGCCAGCCCGGGCACGGCCAGCGTGATCGCGGTGAACAGCAGCAGGGTGATCGGCTGCAGCAGCACCAGCAGGGCCAGCAGGCGCACCTGTGGTGTTTCCAGCTTGCGGCCGAACAGTTCCGGCGTACGGCCGGTCATCAGCCCGGCCAGGAACACGCCCAGCAGCAGGTACACGATGAACTGCTGCAGGCCGCAGCCGATGCCGCCCCAGATCGCGCTGACCAGCATGTTGACCATCGCCAGGCCGCCAGACAGCGGGCTCAGCGAATCGTGCATGCCGTTGACCGAACCGTTGGAGACCTGGGTGGTCACCGCTGCCCACAGCGCGGTGCCATCGGCGCCGAAGCGCACTTCCTTGCCTTCCATCAGCAGCGGCGTGGCCGCGCTGGCGCTATGGCCCTCGCTCCACACCATCGTGCCGGTGGACAGCAGCGACATGCCGAGCATGCAGCTGAACACCAGCGCGCCGAAACGACGGCGCCCGGTGAACGCGCCGATCATGAAGATCACCGCCATCGGCACCAGCAGGATGCCGATCACCTCCAGCATGTTCGACACCGGGGTCGGGTTCTCCAGCGGGAAGCTGCTGTTCGGGCCATACCAGCCGCCACCATTGGCGCCCAGTTGTTTGGCCGCGACCATCGCCGCAACCGGACCCAGCGGCAGCTTCTGCTGCGCCATGCCGGCACTGGCGTCGATCGGTGTGGCCTGCGGGCCACCAGCCATCGTGGAGGGCACGCCCTGGCTGGTCAGCAGCAGCGTCCATACCAGGCACAGCGGCAACAGGAAGCGCACGCACAGGCGCACGACGTCCGCGTAGTAATTGCCCACCGGCACCTGGCGGTCATCGCCCGCGGCGGGCGCAGTGACCGATTTCGGCGCACGCGAGAACAACGCACGCAGCGTCGCCACGGCCAGCGCCAGGCCCATCATCGGCGTCACCACCTGCAGGCCGGTGATGCCGGTCATCTGCGAGAAGTAGGACAGCTGCGCCTGGCCGGAGTAGTGCTGCTGGTTGGTGTTGGTCAGGAACGAGATCATCGTGTGCAGCGCCGTGTCCCAGCGCATGTTCGGGATCTGGTCCGGATTCAACGGCAACCACGCCTGGGTCATGAACACGGCCTGGGTCAGCACCGCGATCACCACGTTGCTGAGCACGAACGCCAGCACGTAACCCCGCCAGGACATCGAGCGTGACGGATCAACGCCGAGCACCCTGTACAGCGGCTTTTCGATCCAGTGGAACAGCACGTCGACCTTCATCGGCGTGCCGCGCATCACCCGGGCAAGGTACAGGCCCAGGGGCCAGGCCAGCAGCAGGCTGGCGGCAAGAATGGCAAGAATTTCAGTCATGGCAGGCTCCGCTCAGAACGACTCGGGCCGCAGCACGACATAAAGAAGATAGGCGGCGGCAACCAGCACCAGCACGCCACACAGCAACGACAGCCAGGGGGACATGGAATTGAGACCTGGTGGAACCCCTCCACCTCAGGCCGTCATCGTCGTCCCCTCCCCCATAAACGCACTACGCGCCGGACCGGGCCGACGCGTAAAGAGTGCATAAATTCCGTGGGCCAACCCGTAACCAGCCCCGCCTGCTGTAGAGCCGAGCCTACGCTCGGCTGCTCTTTCCCGAGGTCAAGCGGAGCCGAGCGTGGGCTCGGCTCTACCGGCAATCACGGGGCTTGGCTCGCCGGTGCCACGCCCTTCAGCTCGCGATAGCGCTGCAGGCTGCTCTCGATCTCGACCTTCAATGCCTGCTGCTGCTGTTCGAAGCTGGCCAGCAGGCGCTGCTGCGACTGCAGCTGCGCATGGCGCTGGCTGATCGCCTGGGCCTGCTTGTCGGCCACCTTGCCGCCGGCCAGTTCGCGGTCACCGGCGGCAGCAAGCAGGGCCACCAGCGAATCGCGCAGGCTGGCCACGTTGTACTGGGCGGTCTTGAGGTTGTTGTCGAGCACCTCCTGGCGCTCGGCGAACACGCGCCGCAGCGCGTTCTCATCACCGTAGGTGGTCAGCATCGCCTGTTCGGTGCGCTGGCGGGTCTGTTCGGCCATCTGGTCCAGCTGGACCTGCGCCGCCGCCGTGCTGGCGGCAGCGCGTTCCTCATCGCTCAACGCGCGCTGCACCTGCGCGTTGCGCAGGCCGCTGTTGGCGCTGAACTCATCGCGGGCGTGGTTGACCGCATCGGCCGGCAGCGCATCGCTGCAGATCCGCTCCTTGCCCTCGTTCCAGCAGTACAGCTTCTTGTCTGCGGCCTTGCCGCCGGACTGTGCCAGCAGCGTCTGCGGCATCACCAGCAGCAGGCTGGCAGCAACGATGGCAGGAACTCGGAACATGCGACCTTCCCCTGATGGTCAGCGCGTGGAACGGACGCCGTACTGGGCGCGATAGGCCTCCAGCGGCTGCCGGTAGCCTACAAGTTCCGGATTTCCGGACGCGAAATCAAGCAGGTCGGCCAGTGTCGCCACGGCGATCACCGGGATGCCGGCTTCTTCGGCCACGGCCTGTGCGGCGGAGCGATGGTCGCTGTCCGAGGCGATCTCCTGGCGGTCCAGGGCCACCACGATGCCGGCCGGAATGCCACCCGCAGCGCGGATGATCGCCAGCGCCTCGCGGATGGCGGTGCCGGCGGTGATCACGTCGTCGACGATCAGCACGCGCTTGCCGGTCATGTCGGCGCCGATCAGCTGGCCGCCTTCACCATGGTCCTTCACTTCCTTGCGGTTGAACGACAGCGGCAGGTCGCGGCCACGCTGGGCCAGCTCGCAGGCCATTGCGGTGGCCAGCGGAATGCCCTTGTAGGCCGGGCCGAACACCACGTCGTACTTGATCCCGGTGGCGTCGATGGCGTCGGAATAGCACGCGCCCAGCTGCGACAGCAGGGAACCGGAGTCGAAACGGCCGGCGTTGAAGAAATAGGGGCTCAGCCGGCCGGACTTGAGGGTGAACTGGCCGAAGCGCAGGGCGTCGGCGGTCAGGGCCAGCTGCAGGAAACGGTGACGGTGGTCGCTCATCAAAACTCGATTCATCTTCATTTGGAGCGCAAATCCTAATCCAGCTGGGCTTTCTGCGCTCGTCCAGCGCCTTCACGCGGGTGTCCAGGGCGGCCCCCGCGGGCTGCTCAGCCCGGCAGGCAACCGGTATGCTTGCCCGGTTTCCCGCCGTAGGTTCTTCCGCATGCGCATCATCAGTTTCAATGCCAATGGCATCCGCTCGGCCGCCACCAAGGGCTTCCTCGACTGGTTCCGTGGCCAGGACGCCGACGTCCTCTGCATCCAGGAGACCAAGGCCCAGGAAGACCAGCTGACCGACCCGATGTTCCGCCCGGACGGCCACCATTGCTTCTACCGCGATGCCATCACCAAGAAGGGCTACAGCGGCGTGGCGATCTACAGCAAGCGCGAACCGGACCAGGTCATCACCTCGCTGGGCTGGGCCCCGTTCGACGACGAAGGCCGCTACATCGAGGCGCGCTTCGGCAACCTCAGCGTGGTCTCCTTCTATATTCCGTCCGGCAGCTCGGGTGACCTGCGCCAGGGCTTCAAGTTCGAAGTGATGGAGTGGCTGCGGCCGATCCTCGAAGAGTGGGCGCGCAGCGGCCGCGACTATGTGCTGTGTGGCGACTGGAACATCGTCCGCTCGGCGCTGGACATCAAGAACTGGAAGTCCAACCAGAAGAACTCCGGCTGCCTGCCCGAAGAACGCGACTGGCTCAATGCCCTGTGCGCCGACCACGGCCAGGCCACCGATGTGGCCAGCGGTCGCGGCTGGGCCGATGCCTATCGCCTGCTCAATCCGACCGGCGAGGACTACACCTGGTGGAGCAACCGTGGTGCCGCCCGTGCCAACAACGTCGGTTGGCGCATCGACTACCAGTTCATCACCCCGGGCCTGCGTGACCGCCTGCGCAGCTGCTCGATCTACCGTGACCAGCGCTTCTCCGACCACGCACCGTTCATCGTGGACTACGACCTGTGACCGAGGCTGCCAAGCCGGCCGGCTACAAGGGCTGGGCCGGCATCAAGCGTGCGTTCGGCACGCCCTCGGCGCTGACCATGGCCCTGCTGGGCTTCGGCAGCGGCCTGCCGTTCCTGCTGATCGCCTCGCAGACCCTGTCCACGCGCCTGCGCGATGTCGGCCTCGATCTGGGCAGCATCGGCCTGATCAGCCTGGCCAGCTTCTTCTACCTGCTCAAATTTGTCTGGGCACCCCTGCTGGATCGCTACGCGTTTCCGTTGCTGGGTTTCCTCGGCCGCCGCCGCTCGTGGCTGCTGGTCTCGCAGATCCTGGTGCTGGTGGGCCTGGTTGCACTGGCGTTCGTGCGGCCGGAGCAGGGCGTCTGGCCGCTGGTGGCCTGGGTACTGGTGGCGTCGTTTGCAGGCGCCACCCAGGATTCGGTGGTCGACGCCTACCGCATCGAGATCGCGCCGCAGACCGCGCAGGCCGCCCTGGCCGCCACGTACACGCTGGGCTATCGCATCGGCCTGATCCTGGCCGGTGCCGGCGCGTTGTATCTCGCGCAGTTCGAAGGCTGGATCATTGCCTATCTGGCCATGGCCGCCCTGATGATCCTGCCGATCATCACCACCCTGTTCTGCCGCGAGCCCGAGCGTCCGGCCAACGCCGTGCAGCGCCGCATCGACATTGCCGAAGCGTTCGTACAGCCGATCACCAGCTTCTTCAGCCGCAACGGCATGGCACTGGCATTGGCATTGCTCGCGTTCGTCGGGTTCTTCAAGTTTCCCGACCAGGTCATCGGCGTGATGGCCGGTCCCTTCTATCTCGACTCGGGCTTCGACAAGGCCGACATCGCCACCGTATCGAAGCTGTTCGGCGTGTGGATGGGTATTGGTGGCGCGTTCATTGGCGGTATCGCCGTCGCCGCCTTCGGTTTCCGCCGGATGCTGCTTGTCGCAGCGTTGGGTGTGGCCCTGTCCAACCTGGCCTTCCTGTTGATGGCGCACAATCCGGGGCAGTTGTGGGCGTTCTACGCTGCGCTCAGTGCCGACAACCTGTTCCAGGGCTTCGCCGGCACGGTGCTGGTGGCGTTCATGTCTTCGCTGACCGATCGCAACTTCACCGCGACCCAGTACGCCCTGCTGGTATCGCTGGCCAATCTGCCGGGCAAGTTCGTCGGCGGCGTCTCCGGCTACATCGTGGAAGCGACGTCCTACAGCACCTTCTTCATGCTCAGCGCCGTCACGGTGGTGCCGACCATGCTGCTGCTGGCCTGGCTGTGGCCACGCATCCTTGACCGTGGGCCGTCGCCCGCCGCCTGATTGCCTGTCCGCGCTTACTGCGGGATGATCGCCCCGACGCGCCGAGGGGGCGGTGCCTTGCGAACGGGGAAGTGAGCATGGCCGACGTAGTGCTGCGGGACCTGGACCCGCTGCTGCTGGAACGCATCAAACGGGTCTCGGTTGCCCGCGGCTGGACCCACGAACAGACCTGCGCGGTCCTGCTGGAGCAGGGCCTGTTCAGCAGTGAACTGGAGGTCCGCTCCGGCTTCGGCGATCCCGAAGTCGACGCCCTGTCCGATGCGATTGCCGCACTGCAGGCCATGCCAGCGGGGCAGGGCTTCGATTGATCTGATGTCGGGTCGCCGGGCATGGCCCGGCGCCACCGCGCGCCGCCGAC
>NZ_JBHZOP010000101.1:0-8571 GCF_042787595.1 Stenotrophomonas sp. YIM B13575
GGCGGGTGCAGGGCGCAGCCCTGCCGGAAACCCCAACCTGAACAGCCTGTTTTGCGTCAGGTCTCATCCTTCCGCTAGACTATCCGGGTCTGCAGCGGCCGTCCGTTTCCCTCCGGGATCGCCGGCGACAGGGGTCCGCCCCATCGCCCGCCCCCACTCCGACGCCGTTCGTCACGCATTCCAGCCTGCGCTTCGCGTTGGCTGCACCCAATTCTCGCAGCGCGGTTCACGGGAACGCTCCGAGTCAGCCGATCAGTTTGATCTGCCCCCGTCTGTCCGTTCGGACAGGCGTTAACTGTACTTGGAGCAATCTCGATGTCTTTTGAATCCCTGGGCCTTGCGCCCTTCCTGCTGCGTGCGCTCGCCGAGCAGGGCTACGAAACCCCGACCCCGATCCAGCAGCAGGCGATCCCGCTGGTGCTGGCCGGTCGCGACCTGCTGGCCGGCGCGCAGACCGGCACCGGCAAGACCGCCGCGTTCGGCCTGCCGCTGCTGCAGCACCTGGGCACCGCTTCGCAGGAAGTGCGTACCGGCCCGCGCAAGCCGCGCGCGCTGATCCTCGCACCGACCCGCGAGCTGGCCACCCAGGTGCATGACAGCCTGCGCGGTTACAGCAAGTACCTGCGCATCCCCAGCGCCTGCATCTACGGCGGCGTCGGCATGGGCAACCAGCTCGACATCCTGCGTCGCGGCGTGGACCTGCTGGTGGCCTGCCCGGGCCGCCTGATCGACCACCTGGAGCGTCGCAGCATCGACCTGTCCGGCATTGAAGTGCTGGTGCTGGACGAAGCCGACCGCATGCTGGACATGGGCTTCCTGCCCTCGATCAAGCGCATCCTGGCCAAGCTGCCCAAGCAGAACCGCCAGACCCTGCTGTTCTCGGCCACCTTCGAGGACAACATCCGCCAGTTGGCGCTGGAGTTCATGCGCAACCCGGAACAGATCCAGGTGACGCCGAAGAACACCGTGGCCGAGACCATCACCCACAAGGTGCATCCGGTCGATGCCAGCCGCAAGCGCGACCTGCTGCTGCACCTGTTGGCGCAGGACAGCCGCGAGCAGACCCTGGTGTTTGCCCGCACCAAGCACGGCAGCGACAAGCTGGCCGCGTTCCTGGAAAAATCCGGCATCAAGACCGCGGCGATCCATGGCAACAAGAGCCAGGGCCAGCGCCTGCGTGCACTCGGCGACTTCAAGGCCGGCCGCGTCACCGTGCTGGTGGCCACCGACATCGCCGCGCGCGGTATCGACATCAACGAGCTGCCGAAGGTGATCAACTTCGATCTGCCGATGGTGGCCGAAGACTACGTGCACCGCATTGGCCGTACCGGCCGCAACGGTGCGACCGGTGAAGCGATTTCGCTGGTGGCGCAGGATGAAGTGAAGCTGCTGCGCGCGATCGTGCGCCTGCTCGGCCGTGACATGGACATCCGCGATGTGCCGGGCTTCGAGCTGCAGACGCCGATCCGCTGGGGCAACAGTGCTCCGGGCAAGGCCGAGGCCGATACCGGCGAGCGCGTGCCGCGCAAGACCCACGCGCGCCGTCCGCACGGCGATGCGCCGCGTCATGCACATGCAGGCCCGAAGAAGGCCGGCGGTGGCCGTCGCGAGGGCGCTGGCAACGGCCAGCAGCGCGCGGGCGCAGGTGCCGGTCAGGGCCAGCGTCGCGGTGGCGGTGCCAATACGGGTGGCGGTCGTGGCCGCGGCCAGGGTGGCGGCGGCGGTCGCGCCAGCTGATCCCAGCTGACAGGGATGGCGTCTCCCGCTGCGCGGGGGCTGCTTATCGAGGGACGACGCTAACGCGTCGTCCCTTTTTTGTTGCTGGCTGCCGGGTGGTTTGAGAGCTGGCGGTTGGTTTTGTGTGGGCGTTGGGGAGCGGGGAGAAGAAGGATCAAATTCAAATTCAAATTCAAATTCAAATTCAAATGCAAAGACAAAGACAAAGACAAAGACAAAGACAAAAGCAAAAGCCGGAATTCCAGCTTTTGCTTTTGCCCTTGCCCCCGCCTTGGGTTTGATGCGTCCGCGCCCGCAGGAAACTGTCTGGGGAGGACGGATGGGCTGCGCAGGACCGCAGGCGCCATGGATGGCGCCTACGAGCCTACAGGGATGTACTTGCGGCGTGTCCTGCGCGGCCCATCCGTCCTCCCAATCCCAGCGTCAGTTCGGCGCGTAATGCCTCAACCCCGCGCTTTCGTCGGATTCACCAGATTCCCGAAGAAGATCGCATTGATCAGCAACCGGTCAGTGCCATGCCAGTACTTGCGATGCGCCGGATCATCGGCAAACAGGATCACGTTGCCCTGCCCCTGCGCCGACACCAGCAGCCACGCACTGCCGGCCACGCGACTGCGGTTGCGCTCGGACAGATACCCGTTCACCCGCGGCGTGTCGTCGATCCGCACCACCGTGGAAAACCCGTTCGCGCTCGGCTGCAGGATGACCGTGTTCTCCTTGTTGATCGCCAGTTGCCGGCGCGGCACGCCGAACGCCAAAGGATGGCTGGGGTCGACGTCGGCGCTGAGGATGTTGCCGCTGACACGCTCGATCGCGGCAATATCGCGCTGCTCACCGAAGGCGCGGCGCGCGCTGTCACCTGCTTCCTCGTCCTTGCCCAGCTTCTCACCGTCGGCAAGTTTCTGTTCGATCGCCCACTTTGAAGCGCTGCCATAGGTCACCAGTGAGCCACCGGCCTGGATCCAGCGCTTCAATGCCGCTACTGCGGTTGCGTCGATGCTGGTGTAGGTGCCGCCGGAGAGCACGATCGTGGTGTAGCGATCCAGCGATACCTTGCCCAGCTGCTGCGGGTCCAGTTTGCTGGACGGCAGGCGCAGCTGCTGGTCAAGCAGGAACCAGGCCGAACCGATTTCGGTGGCGGCCACGCCCTCGCCCATCACCAGCGCGACGGCTGGCTTGCGTAGTGCCTTGACGCCATCACTGCCAAGGTCGATGCCATCGCGGCTGCGACCACTGGACAGCGCATGCACCTGCACGCCGGCTGCCCGCGCAGCGGCGGCGACCGCTTCCTGCAGCGCCGCGCCCTGCAGTGGCTGCCCGGCCACCGGTACCACGATGCTGCCACCGGCAAAGGCCACGTCGCCCTCTGCGGTGCTTGCGGTGAACGGCTGGAAGGTGGCACGCGTGGACAAGCCCTTGGCCTGCAGGCCGGCCAGTGCGCGACCCGCGTTGTAGTCGCGCCAGTCGATTACATAAGCGAAGCCCGCTTCACCACCGATCACCCCGCCCTGTGCTGCGGGTACCTCGAGCACGCGGGCGCCGCCGTCGATGCGGCTGCGGCTGCCGGCAGAGGCCACGCCGTAGGCCGGGGCGATCGCATAGCTGGTACTGCCGTAGAACACGTCGCCCTTGATCGGCGGCGTCTCGGCGAAGATCGAATGGACCAGGCGGAACTGCGCCTGCTGCACCGGCACCACGTAGGCACTGCCTGCTTCGAAACGCTGGCCATCAACGGTGACGGCGCGATCCAACGCATGCACTTCAATCCTGTGCAGCAACAGCAGTTCCAGCAGGTGCCGGGTCAATGCCGGATCATGCGCATCGCCGAACACGAAGCTCTTTACCGGCTGCTGCGCGGCCTGCTTCAGCGCGCTCTGGAAGAACTGCTTCTGCAGATCGAACAGGGCGCTGCGCTCGGTCACCGCACCGCGCACGGTGCCCAAGCCGGTGGCCACCTGGTTGCGGATGGTGAACGGGAACATCAGCAGGCCATTCACCGATTCCTGCACGCGACCACGCGAGCTGGCCTGTTCGACGGTGACGCCGACCGCGCCGTGGAAGTCCGGATAGGTCGAGCCGTACACGGGCGAGAAATTGTCGAAGTTCTCACCGGTGTAGTACAGCGAACCCAGCGCATCGAGCGCCTGGGCATGGTACTTGGCCAGGGTCTTGTTGAACTCGTACGACGCCGCCGGGATCAACGGGCTATGCATGCTCTTCGGCGATGGCTCGAAGTAGTACGTGCTGTCCTTGCCCATCTCGTGGAAGTCGATCTGCACGTTCGGGTACCACTGGTGGAACTGCGCCACCTTCGGTCGCGAATCCTGCTGGGTCAGCGCCAGCCAATCGCGGTTGAGATCGGTGAAGTAGTGGTTGGTGCGGCCCTGCGGGAACGGCTCAACGTGCTCCTTGTCGGCTGGATCGGCCGAGGCCGGATCTGACGCCCAGGCGTTGTGCCAGTTGGCGGCGCGGTCGCGGCCATCGGGATTCTGCGCCGGGTCGAACAGCACCACCGCCTGCTGCAGCCACTGCTGCGTTTCCGCGCTGCGGTTGGCCACCAGGTAGTACGCGGTCAGCATCGCCGCTTCGCCGCTGGAGGTCTCGTTACCGTGCACGCTGTAGCCCAGCCACACCACCACCGGACTGTCACCGGCAGCGCTGCGCGGCTGCGCCGGATCGACCAGGGTCGCGTGCTGCTGGCGGATCTGTTCCAGCCGCGCGTGGTTTCCTGCAGCAGTGACCGTGGCAATCAGCAGCGGGCGACCCTCATAGCTGCGACCGATCTCGCGCACGCTGATCCTGTCCGAGTGCTTGGCCAACTCCTGAAAGTAGGCCACCAGCTGGTCGTGGCGGGTGTAACGGCTGCCGATCGGATAGCCGAGGAACTGCTCCGGCGTGGGAATGGCGGTATCGAAGGCCGCTGCATCGGTGGTCTTCGGGAAGAAATAGGCACTCTGCGCATGCACCGCAGACGGCAGCGATACGGCGGTGGCGACGGCAAGCAACAGCGGGAAAACAGCACGGCGGTGGAAGGACACAGTGACTCCCCAAGAACATGGCAACACGGCCGGCCACACAGGGTGGCCGGCCGCGGCGGGTGGATCAGAAGCGGTAATCGAAGCCCAGCGTGAAGTAGCGGCCACGCAGGTCGTACTGGCTGAAGTCGTACGGCGCACGGATGCCCGGGAACGAAGCGTCGTACGGCGGCGTCTTGTCACCCAGGTTCTGCACCTTGGCATACACGGTCAGGTTCTCGATGCCGGTGTAGCCCAGGTACAGATCGAACTGGTTGTAGGCATCGACGCGGCTCTGCACCGCGGCGGCGGCGGTGCTGGCCTTCTGGTCGTAGCCACTGGTGTAGTACCAGGTCACCGCAGCGGTGTAGTCGCTGTACTTCCAATCCAGGGTGGTGGTGGCCTTGTTCTTCGGCAGGGTGGCGCCGAGGTTGCTGCCGGCATAGTCCACCAACGGGCCACCGACCACGGTCGGGCGCCGGTAGTCGCGCACATGGGTGTAGGCCGAGGCCACGGTGAAGTCACCGAAGGCGGTGGTCGGGATGCGCTGGCGCAGCTCGACATCGATGCCCGAAGTCTTCAGCTCGCTCAGGTTCTGGTAGCGGTTGTAGACCGCCTGCAGCTTGCCACGCTCATCGCGCTGCACGGCGCCGGCGACGTTGTCGTTGACCAGGGTCTGGGTGTTGTTGGTACCGACCAGGTTGTCCAGCTGGATGCGGTAGTAGTCGATGCTCAGGTTGGTGTTCGCCCACGGCGACAGCACCACGCCGAAGTTCACGCTCTTGGTGCGCTCCGGCTTCAGGTCGCTGTTGCCGACGGTGAAGAAGGTCGGGTTCTGCCGCGAGCCCGGCACGTCCGGATCACGCGGGTCGACCACGCTGCCGTAGGCGATGCTGGTGCTGTTGGAGTTCTCCGACAGCGACGGCGCACGGAAGCCCTTCGACGCCGAGGCTCGCACCAGCAGGAAATCCAGCGGCTGCCAGCGCAGGCCGAGCTTGGGCGAGAACGCGTCGCCGAAATCATCGTAATGATCGGCGCGGGCGGCGGCGGACAGCTCCAGGGTCGATGCCAGCGGCACGTTGACCTCGGCATAGGCGGCGCTGACCTTGCGCTCGCCGTGCACTTCGGCAATCGCCGGGCGCACCTGCAGGCCGGCGTCGATCTGCCACGGGTTGTTCGAGTCGAGCTTCTCGCGGCGCCATTCGGCACCGGCAGCGAAACCGATGTCACCGGCCCAGGTGTGGCCGAGGCTGCCGGAGATCTTCGCGTCGATGCCCTGCAGCACCGACTCGGCCGGACGCAGGGTGGCGATGTTGATCGAATCGCGCACCGACTGCGGCGTCGCCGCCGGGTTCAGCAGGTTGTAGTTGCCGGTCGCCAGCGCATTGGCCAGCGCCCAGCGGTTGGCGAAGCCGCCAGAGACGGTTTCGCGCTCGCTGCTGCGCGCACCGAATGCGGCCACTTCCCAGTCCCACTTCTCGGTGTTGCCACGCAGCCCGAACACACCGCGATAGGCAGTGGAGCGGTTGGTCTTGATGGTGCCGCCGAGATCGAAGAAGGTGTATTCGATCGGAATCGCGCGGCCGTATGGGTTGTACGGGCTGCTGGCCGGCAGGTTGGACGACACCGGCTCGGCCAGGCCGGTCTGCGCGTTCAGTGCGAAGCGACCGCTTTCCAGGGTGAAGAACGGGCTGCTGCCGAACCACGCAGCGCTCTTGATCTGGCTGTACAGCACTTCGCCGAACGCTTCGACGTTGTCGCCAAGGCGGAAGGTGCCGTTGGCGTAGGCCTGGTAGCGCTTGGTCGAGGGAATCAGGGTGGTGTACGGCGCCTGGTTGAAACCGCAGGTGTCACCGGCCAGGCCGTCGATCAGCGCGCTGGCCACGCTGGTGGTGCCGGTGGGGCAGTTGCCGTTGGCATCGAGCATCGGCACGGAGGTGCCATTGACCAGATAGCGTGCGCCCTTGGCCGACCAGCCGTTCCAGCGGCCGCCGGGCTGGTCGCTGTAGATGCCGCTCTTGGTCAGGTTGCGCTCGTCCTGGTCCAGTCGCTCGCGGTTGTAGGCCTGCAGGCTGAAGAGGATGTTGTAGCCGTCCTTGTCGATGTCGCCCAGACCACCGACGAACTTCAGGTTCTGCTCGTGCAGGCCGCCCTGGTCGGCGCCACCGAAGCTGCCGCCGATCTCGGCGCCTTCGAAGTTCTGCCGGGTGATGATGTTGACCACGCCGGCCACCGCATCGCTGCCGTACACCGCCGATGCACCGTCCTTGAGCACTTCGATGCGTTCGACGGCCACCAGCGGCAGCGCGTTGAGATCGACGAAGGTGTCCGACAGGCCGCCGGCCGGGAAGCCGTAGTTGGCCAGGCGACGGCCGTTGAGCAGCACAAGCGTGTTCTTCTGCGAGAGGCCGCGCAGACCGATGCCGGCCGAGCCCGACGCCCAACCGTTGTTGGTGGTCTCGTTGCTGGCGTTGCCGGTGTTGGCAGAGATCGAGCGCAGGACATCGGCCACGGTGGCCTTGCCGGTCTGCTCCAGCTGCTGGCGGCCGATCACCTGCACAGGGTTGGAGGCTTCGGTATCGGCGCGTTTGATGTTGGAACCGGTGACGCGCACGGCAGCCAGGGTGCTGGCTTCGCCGCTGGCGTCGGCGGTGGTTTCGGCGGCGGCAGACAAAGGCGCGGCCAGAGCGACGGCCAGGGCCGCCACGAGCAGGGTGTGCTGGGGCATGACGATGTGGGGGAGGTAGTGGAAGGACGAGGTAAGTTCCGCAGTAATCCATGCCTGGCCGGGTTGCGGCCAATAACATCTCTTCATACGGATATAAGAGAAACTATCATCTCTTCATCCGGATGAAAAGAATTTCTTCACGGAAAGACAACGCGGGGTCCGGGCTGATCGGGCGCCTGCGGCGTACAATCGCGACATGGAAATCTTCAAAGTCTTCATGCTCGAGGCGGCGCACCGCCTCCCCAACGTGCCGCCGGGGCACAAATGCGCGCGCCTGCACGGCCACTCCTTCCGGGTGGAACTGAAGGTGGAGGGCGAGCCGGGTGCGCAGACCGGCTGGATCATGGATTTCGGCGACGTGAAGGCGGCGTTCCAGCCGATCTACGACCGCCTGGACCATCACTACCTCAATGACATCCCCGGCCTGGAGAACCCGACCAGCGAGAATCTGGCGGTGTGGATCTGGAACGAGCTCAAGCCCAGCCTGCCGGCATTGAGCGAGATCACCGTGCACGAAACCTGCACCTCGGGCTGCCGCTACCGCGGCCCTGCTGCCTGATCAACCCATTGATCTGAAAGGGATCCAGGCGCCGGAAACGGCGCCTTCGTATTTTTTGTTGCATTGCCGCATGATCGGCGTATGCTGCATTGCATCAACGCAAATGCACGGCGGATGCGACTGGCAACAGCCACTGGCGCGACGCCCACGCTCATTGCATGGGTCCCTCCCCCCATGCAATCCGGACCCGGCAGATCCCTCCCTCTGCCGGGTCTTTTTTTGCCTGTCGTCTGGGATTCTGGAGCGCGTCTTCGTCCGGGTCTCTGCCAGCTGAAGGGCCCTGCCGGGGCAGGTAGGGGCCTGGGCAAATGTCCCCCGGCGCCGGCCGTTGGCCGCCCCCTCCTCCTTTACTTTGCCCAGACCCCTACCCGCCCCGACGAGGCTCGGCTTGCGGCACCAGGCGCGCAGATCGCTGCTTTTCCTGAGGCCACCGAAGATCTCCCCACGCAGGGCGGAGGCCCTTGCGTGCGAAGTAAAGGGGGAGGTGACGGCCAACGGCCGGCGCCGGAGGACATTCGCACGCAAGGGCCTCC
>NZ_JBHZOP010000102.1:0-33728 GCF_042787595.1 Stenotrophomonas sp. YIM B13575
GCCGAGCCCATGCTCGGCTGCCCTTTGCCGCGCGCAAGGCAGCCGAGCATGGGCTCGGCTCTACAGCGGCGTGACGCGATCGGTTACAGCGCTTCCAGCTGCTTGCGCAGGTGGGCCAGCTGCGCGCGCAGGGTGTCGTTCTCGCGGGTCAGGTTCACCACGCGACGGCGCAGGGCCGGGGCATCCTCGCCCAGCTGCTCCAGCGCAGCCAGCACCTCGGCATCGCGGCTGGCGATCTCATCCTCGTTGGCTTCTTCGAAGTCCATTTCCGGCGACTCCGTTTCCGGCTTCGGCGCGCGCGGCTTGCGCTTGGATTCACGCACACGCTTTGCGGCCTGCTTCAGTTCGTCCTTGCCACCGGCGGCAGCGGCGCGCTGCTCTTCTTCCGGCAGGTCGGCCACGGCAGCGGCGGCACTGATCGAGATCATGCCGGCCTTCACCGCTTCCACCACCTCGGCCGCGGCCTGGGCGTGGATGCGCTCGATCATGCCGACCTGGCTGGTGCTCAGCTTGGCTTCGCGGGCCAGTTCGGCGCGGCTGATCTTCGGCGCCGGCTCCCACGGCGGGCTGTCTTCGCCGGCCTCATCGGCAGGCTCGGCGGTGCCATCGCTTTCGCGCTGCAGCTGTGCCTGCTCGACCTGCTTGCGCGCGGACAGGATGTCGCGCTTGCGCAGGGCCAGCACGCCGCGCTGGAAATCGGAGACGCTGCGCCGGCCCAGGTGCTGCTCGATCATCCACAGGTGCACGTCTTCCATGCTCTGGAAGCGGGTGTTCTGCACGGTATTGAACGGCAGGCCATGCTTCTGGCAGATGCCGTAACGGTTGTGTCCATCCACCAGCACCTCGCCCCACAGCACCAGCGCATCGCGGCAGCCTTCGGCGAGGATGCTGCGCTCCAGCGCCTCGTGTTCGTCCGCGGTGAGCGGGTCGATGTAGGCCTTGAGTTCTTCTTTGACGACGATGTTCATGGGCACGGCAACGGGCAGGAGCGGAACCGCCCATTGTACCCGCTCGCCACCACCGTCCCGGGCTCAGGCAGTGGCCCGGATCATCTCGCCCAGGGTGCCGGTGATCTGGTCGATCTGTGCCTTGTCCACGATCAATGGAGGTGACAACGCAATGATGTCGCCGGTACAGCGCACCAGCAGGCGCCCGTCGTGGAAGCAGCGGCGGAACACCTCGTAGCCACGGCTGCCGGGGGCGTCCTTGCGCGGCGCCAGCTCCACCGCACCGACCAGGCCGAAGTTGCGGATGTCGATCACGTTCGGCAGCCCCTGCAGGGCATGCAACCGCTCCTGCCAGTACTCGCCCAGTTCGATCGCACGCTCGAACAGGCGTTCCTCGGCGTACACGTCCAGCGTGGCCAGCGCCGCCGCGCAGGCCAAGGGGTGGCCCGAATAGGTATAGCCATGGAACAGCTCGATGGCCTGTGGCGGACCCTGCATGAAGCTGGCATGCACGCTGTCGCCGACCAGTACGCCACCCAGCGGCACCGCGCCGTTGCTGGCGCCCTTGGCGAAGGTCAGCAGGTCCGGGGTGACGCCGAAACGCTGTGCGGCGAACGCCATGCCGACCCGGCCGAACCCGGTGATGACTTCATCGAACACCAGCAGGATGCCGTGCTGGTCGCAGATCTCGCGCAGGCGTTGCAGATACCCCGGTGCCGGCAGGATCACACCGGCCGAACCGGCGATGGGCTCGACGAACACGGCGGCAATGGTGGAGGGATCGTGCAGGGCGATCAGCCGTTCCAGATCGTCGGCCAGCTCGGCGCCTTGGCGCGGCAGGCCCTTGCTGAAGGCATTGCGTGACAGGTCCAGCGTGTGCCGCAGGTAGTCCACGCCGCCGAGCTGCAGACCGAACTGACGGCGGTTGTTGGGCAGCCCGCCCAATGCCATGCCGCCGAAGCCGACCCCGTGGTAGGCCTTCTCGCGGCTGATGAAACGCGTGCGCTGGCCCTCGCCACGCAGGCGATGGTGGGCCAGCACGATCTTCATCGCCGAATCCACCGCCTCCGAGCCCGAGCTGGTGAAGAACACATGGTTGAGCCCGGCCGGGGCCAGCGCCGCCAGTCGCTGCGCCAGGGCGAAGGCCGGCGGCGAACCCATCTGGAAGGCGGGCGAGTAATCGAGCGTGGCGGCCTGCTCGGCGATCGCGTCGACGATGCGCCGGCGCGCATGCCCTGCATTGCAGCACCACAGGCCAGCGGTGCCATCAAGGATGGCGCGTCCATCCACGTCCTCGTAGTGCATGCCCTCGGCGCGCACCAGCATGCGCGGCGCGCCCTTGTACTGGCGGTTGGCAGTGAACGGCATCCAGTACGCGTCCAGTGAATCGGGGCGCTGGGTGGCCAGGTCGTGCAGGTCGCTTGCAGGGGTTTTCATGCCGGCTCCGTCGGGTCCGATGGCTGCGACTCTAGCGCAGCCGCGTCACGGATCTGTCGGCAGGCATGGCCCGGCGCTACCGTTCGGGCCTCGGCCTTGTGGTAGCGCGGGGCCATGCACGGCGAGCGCGCAGCGCGGTCGATCACGGTGGGGTCGCGGCCGCGCCGGTATAAACAAGGATCGTTGATTGCTGGAGCGACCCATGACCCACTTCCCCGACCGCAGCCACTGGCAGGCCCTGTCCAGCCGCGTGGCGATTCCCGGGCAAGCGTTCATCGATGGCCGCTACGTGGATGCCGCCAGCGGCGCGCGCTTTGACTGCATCAGCCCGATCGACGGGCGCGTACTGGGCGCAGTGGCCGACTGTGATGCGCAGGACGTGGACCGTGCGGTGGCCTCGGCGCGCCGTGCGTTCGAGGCAGGCCACTGGTCGCTGGCCAGCCCCGCCCATCGCAAGCGCGTGCTGCTGGCACTGGCCGCGCTGGTGGAGACGCATGCCGATGAACTGGCCCTGCTGGAAACGCTGGACATGGGCAAGCCGATCCGCGATGCGCGCCGCATCGACCTGCCCGGCGTGGTGCGCTGCCTGACCTGGACCGCCGAGGCGGTGGACAAGCTGTACGGTGAAATCGCGCCCACCGGCCCGCACGAGCTGGGCCTGGTGACACGCGAGGCCGCAGGCGTGGTGGCGGCCATCGTGCCGTGGAATTTTCCGCTGTTGATGGCCTGCTGGAAGATTGCGCCGGCCTTGGCGATGGGAAATTCGGTGGTACTCAAGCCCTCCGAGCGCTCGCCGCTGAGTGCGTTGCGGCTGGCCGCACTGGCGGCCGAAGCGGGATTGCCCGAGGGCGTACTGAACGTGCTGCCGGGCCACGGTTCTCGCGTGGGTGAGCCGCTGGCCCTGCACATGGACGTGGACGTGCTGGCCTTCACCGGCTCCACAGCGACCGGCGCGAAGCTGCTGGCGTACGCCGGTCGTTCCAACCTCAAGCGGGTGTGGCTGGAATGTGGTGGCAAGAGCCCGCACGTGGTGTTCGCCGATGCGCCGGACCTGGATGCGGCGGCCAAGGGCGTGGCGCAGGGCATCTTCTTCAATCAGGGTGAAGTCTGCACGGCCGGTTCGCGGTTGCTGGTGCAGCGTTCGATCCGCGATGACTTCGTGCACCAGGTGATTGCTTACGGCCAGCGCATGCAGCCCCGCCATCCGCTGGAGGCAGATGCCCCGATGGGGGCGCTTGTCGATGCCGCGCACGTGGACAAGGTGCTGGCCGACATCGCCCAGGCCGAAGCCGATGGCGCGCGCCTGCTGCTGGGCGGCCAGCGTGCCGAGGTGGAGGCGGGCGGTTGTTATGTGCAGCCGACGGTGTTCGACCAGGTGCGGCCGGAGCAGGCGCTGGCCCGCGAGGAAGTGTTCGGCCCGGTGCTGGCGGTGCTTGGCTTCGACGACGAAGCCGAGGCCGTGCGCGTGGCCAACGACAGCCGCTACGGGCTGGCCGCCGGCCTGTGGACGCGGGATCTCGGTCGCGCCCATCGCGTGGCCCGCCAACTGCGTGCGGGCAGCGTGTGGGTGAACGGCTGGGACGGCGGTGACATGACGACGCCGTTTGGGGGCTACAAGCAGTCCGGCAACGGCCGCGACAAATCGTTGCATGCGTTCGACAAGTACAGCGAGATGAAGGCCACCTGGATCCAGTTGTAGCGCCGAGCCGCGCCCGGCTGCCTTTGGTAGACGCCAACCTTGGTTGGCGCCGGGCAGATTCATCCACGCATGGCGTGGATCTACTGTAGAGGCGGCATGGTGGGATTCATCCACGCAGAGAGAATTCGTTGGCATCGGTGTCGGCTGAAACCATCGCCCCGTACAGCCACTGCCCCGTGGCAGAATCGGTCGATCCGCCGTTACCCGCCTTGCCGATGTCGACGATCACCGCTGCCGCGCCACCCGTGAATTCTCCCCGCCGTGTCCTGCTGGCCAGCCTGATCGGCACCACCATCGAGTTCTTCGACTTCTACATCTACGCCACCGCCGCGGTGCTCGTGTTCCCGCACCTGTTCTTCCCGGAAAGCAGCGACCAGGCCGCATTGCTGCAGTCGCTGGCGACCTTCGCGGTGGCCTTCATCGCGCGCCCGGTGGGCTCGGCGGTGTTCGGCCACTTCGGTGATCGCATCGGCCGCAAGGCGACCCTGGTGGCCGCGCTGCTGACCATGGGCCTGTCCACGGTCGCCATCGGCCTGCTGCCGACCCATGCGCAGATCGGCCTGTGGGCCCCGGCGCTGCTGGCCTTGTGCCGCTTCGGCCAAGGTCTGGGCCTGGGAGGCGAGTGGGGTGGGGCGGTGCTGCTGGCCACCGAAAACGCACCGCCGGGCAAGCGTGCCTGGTACGGCATGTTCCCGCAGCTGGGGGCGCCGATCGGCTTCCTGCTGTCAGCAGGCATCTTCCTGCTGCTCGGTCGCTGCCTGGGCCAGGGCGATTTCCTGCAATGGGGCTGGCGCATTCCGTTCGTGGCCAGCGCGCTGCTGGTCGGCCTGGGCCTGTGGGTGCGCCTGAACATCCACGAGACGCCGGATTTCAAGCGCGCGCTGGAGCGCAAGGCGCCGGTGCGTCTGCCGATGTGGACGGTGCTGCGCGACCATCCGCTGCCGATGCTGCTGGGTACGCTGGGTGCGTTCGCCACCTTCGTGCTGTTCTACCTGATGACGGTGTTCAGCCTCGGCCACGGCACCGCCGTGCTCGGCTACAGCCGCGAGCAGTTCCTGCTGATGCAGATGGTGGCGATGCTGTTCTTCGCCGCCGGCATCCCGCTGTCGGCACGTTACGGCGACCGCTGGGGCACCCGCCGCACGATGGCCATCGCCAGTCTGCTGATCATCGGCTTCGGCGTGCTGTTCGCACCGCTGTTCCAGCCCGGCAGTCCGTGGCTGGTGCTGACGTTCCTGTGCCTGGGCCTGTTCCTGATGGGGCTGACCTACGGCCCCTGCGGCACCTTCCTGGCCGAGATCTACCCGGTGGAGGTGCGTTACACCGGTGCCTCGCTGTCGTTCAACCTGGCGGGCATTCTTGGTGCCGCCCCGGCGCCGTACCTGGCCACCTGGCTGGCCGAGCGCTACGGGCTGGTCGCGGTCGGCTACTACCTGTGCCTGACCGCGGTGGTCACGTTGTGTGCGCTGCTGGCGCTGCAGCGCCGCCAGCGCTGATCAGCCGAAGAAGCGCTTGAGCGTGCGGCCCAGCCAGCCGCCGCTCTGGTGCTCGCGGGCGAACTGGTTCAGATGCTGCTTGACCTGTTCGGCATAGGCCTGGTCGTCGCCGCGGATATGGTTGAACAACCAGCGCGAGAGCATGGTGCGCAGCTCGTCGCTGATGTCCTCGCCGGCCTGGAAGCGCATGCGGTATTCCGATACCCGCTTGATGAAGACCTCATGCACACGCTTGTGCGCGGCACAGAACGGATAGCCCGCTTCCTCCATCAGCTCTTCTTCGAATGCGAAGTGCGACATGGTGTAGTCGACCACCTCGTCGATCACTTCGCCTACCGCCGCGCGCTGCAGGCTGGTCTGCGCCACGTGCAGGTGGTTGAGCATCTCGATGATGCGGCGGTGTTGTTGATCGATCACATCGATGCCGATGTTCAGATCGTCCTGCCAGACCAGTAGTGCCATCCCCGGCTCCCCTTCATGCGTATGTCGGGGCCGACTGTAGAGCCGCCGCGCCGGGGCGGCGTTGATCTGGATCAAAGCATGCCGGTCAGGACAGCGCAGCTTCGCGTGGACGCAACGGGCTGGCCACCGTGGTGCAGCTGACCCGGTTGCGGCCGCCGGCCTTGGCCAGGTACAGCTGGCGATCGGCCTCGGAAATCAGCCGGTGCAGCGCATCGCGTTGCGGCCGCAGGCAGCACAGGCCGATGCTGACCGTCATGCGCAGGGTGGCGCTGCCGATGTCCACTTCCAGCGCGGCGATGCGCTGGCGCAGCTCCTCGAAATAGAGCAGCGCTTCGTCCTGTTCCATGTCCGGCACCAGCAGGCAGAATTCCTCGCCGCCGAAGCGCGCGATCAGGTCCTGGCTGCGCGCGTGGTCGCCGACGGCACGGGCGACCGCACGCAGCGCATCGTCACCGGCTTCGTGGCCGTGGGTGTCGTTGATGTGTTTGAAATGGTCGATGTCGATCATCGCCACCGCCACGCACTGGCCATGCAGCTGCAGTTGCGGCAGCTGGCGCTGGCTCTGTTCCAGGAAGCAGCGGCGGTTGGGCAGGCCGGTGAGGAAATCGCGGGTGGCCAGGTCCTGCAGCGTGCCGATCAGCTCCAGCTGGTCCACATTCTGCGAGACACGGCAGAAGAACTCTTCGCGCGAGAAGGGCTTGCGCAGGAAGTCATTGGCGCCGTTCTTCAGGAAGCGCGGGATCAACGACGCATCGGTATTGCCGGAAATGCCGATCACCGCCACCTTGTCGCGCGAACGCAGGGTGCGCAGGCGGCGGGTGAACTCCACGCCCTGCATGCCCGGCATTTCCTGGTCGACCACGGCCAGGCGGATCGCCGGGTGCGCCTCGATCGCCGCCAGGCCTTCGCTGCCATCAGCTGCTTCGTACACCTCGTGGCCGTACATGCGCAGCAGGGCGGCGGCATAGCCGCGCGCGGACGGCGAGTCGTCCACCACCAGCGCGGCGATGCGCCGGTTGCGCTCCAGGCGCTGCACCAGCCACACCAGATAGTCGACGCTGCCCGGGGTGTTCTTCAGCACGTAGTCGATGATCTGCTGCTGCAGCACACGCTTGCGCAGGTCCTCGTCATACACACCGCTGACCACCACGGTTGGCAGGTTGCGCTTGAGGAAGAACTCGACCACCGCGTCGCGGTCACCATCGGCCAGCACCAGCCCGGTCAGAACCAGGAACCAGCCGTCCTCGGCAGTGAGCAGGCGGTCGGCCTCGGCCAGCGAGCTGGCCACCACCACCGGCAGCTCCAGGCGCTGCTCGATTGCCTCGCGCAGCATGCCGGTGAACGCGCGCGAGTTTTCCACCAGCAGGATCCGCTGAGGCAGGGGATCGGTCAGGTCGCCTTCCAGAGCGGCCTGCGACAGGACGGGCATGATGCGGTGGCTCATGTGGGAAAGTCTTGGCACGGATAGCGGCGGTTTCGGGTGTAACTTTAGCCGGGCAGGGCACTTGGCCCGACGGACATCGGTTCAGGTCGGCTGTATGATCGCTGTTCGAAGCTGCGAGGAGGGTTCGTGCAGCACCAGACGAAGCCGGTTGCTGCGGCAATGCACCGAGCCACCATAGGCCAGTATCCGACCGGCCAGACGTTCGACGGCCTGGTGGGTTGTCCAGGTCGACAGCACGCAGCGCCGGTCGAGCAGCGAGACCACTACCACGATGCCACGGCGACTTCCTGAGTTGCCGCACCGGGCCGCTACGCAGACCTGCCCGGATTCCAGTTCCAGCAGCAGTGAGACCGCCTCGATCAGGGTGCGGTAGATGGCCAGCTGCAGATCCACGGTCAGCAGGCAAGGGTTGCCCGCCAGTCTGGGCGGAGTCACGCGGTGCGTGTTGCTCCAGTTTTTGCATGCACCGCCGGCCTGCAGCGCGACATACAGCCCGACCTGTTCCAGCCCAGTGGGATAGACCAGGCTGGCCTGTTCACGGAACAGCCGTGAATGCACGGACGACGCATGTTGCAGGCTGTTTGCCACCGCATGGTGGCCTTGGGAGTTGAGCCAGTTGACCATCTCGTCGAGTGAACTGTCCATGCCCTCGCTCAGATGCTTGAGGTGGATGGCTCGTTCACGCAGCTCACGCTCGCTGGTCTGGTGGGAGCTGCGCGCCAAGCGCAACGTGGTTTCCTCTGCCAGACCGCGGGATCTTGCGCGCTGATGGTGATAGCTGATGCTGGATCCCAGCGCGAGCAGGGCGACACTCATCACCGCCATGTTCTGTTGGGTAGCGAACGTGCCCAGATCGAAGGAGGAGGGTAGGCCGGTGCTGGGCGTCGCGGCATGAAGCGGGAGGTTCAACAGCGGAATTGCGATGGCTGCACCGCGCCAGCCATGCATGAAGGTCAGGGCGATGGCGGGCAGGGCCGCTATCAGTACAAGGTGTGTGCGGGCGGTATGGGCGCTGCTGCCTGTCAGCTGCATACCCAGCCCCAGTATCAGCATCAACAGGATCGCTACAGAGGTAGGCGCTATAAAGCGGGGGAGCCAGCTGGGATCTGCGTGCCGCAGGGTCCACAGGAAGGCCAGCGGGACCAGGGTGATGATGGCCGCGAAGTGGCCGAAGATCGTTCGATCGACCGCGTCCAGCAGGTTGCTCGGCGGCGGATTGGACCAGAGGGCATATGAAATGCCCAGATTGAGACCCGGGACCAACAGCGCTGTGCATAACGACAACGACAGCAGCCAGAGGCCGGTGGCTGCCTCGGATGGTGTTCTCATTCGATGCAGATAGATCACCAGCATCGCCATCGGCATCAGCAGCGTCGACGCCAGGATGACCCAGTCCAGGCCGTAGGTATCGATCATGGGAAGGCGCAGCTTGGCGAAGTAGATGTATTCGCCGAGCAGTAGATAGGGCCACAGCCGCGTCGGGACGATCAGCAGCGCAGCCGCCCGGATACCCGCTGGCAGGAAGAACTGGTCCAGCGAGAACTGGCGCGAGATGAGGCAGCTGGCAGCGTAGACGGCGGCCAGCGCAAGTCCGACCGGCCGTAGGCGGAAGCTCACCTCGAAGGCATTCTTCAATCGGTCCAAAAAACCCCCCTTGCCATCGCTCAGCTACCGCTGGCCCGGGAATTGACACTATCCACGGATGAGTGCGGACGCAATCGGCACCCCATGTTCTTCTACCAAGGACATGGCACGCGGACATAGAGTGCACGTATGGGACTAAATCGTCCGGATTATCCACCCATCACTGCGTTGCTGCGGGAAGACGTTATTATCGTTGCGAAGTTGTTTGCTCTCACCCCGACCAGGAGGTCATTGTGCGATCCATGTTTTTTGGTGTTGTAACCACTGCAGCAGTGTTCGTCGCAGCTCCGGTATTCGCGAGTGATAGAGGAGGCGGTGACTACCACGGCAAGCCCTTGGCAAGCGCCGCAGTCTCGACCGCAGGGCTCGGTGAGACCGATCCCGCCGCTGCAGACATCAGCGCCGATCCCGCTTGGCAGGTGTACGCTTTCCAGCGCGATGGCGTGGTCTATCTGCAGGTCAACGATTTGGCCGGGCAGGTGAAGGTGATCATCGGCAACGCCGGTGATGCCTACTTTGCGTTGCCCGCGGGCAAGTCTGCGGCGCGTGTTTCTCTTCCCGGTCAGCGACTCACTGTTCCGGCTTCGGCACGGCGTTTCGAGGTCTATCGTGCGCAGGACGTGGTACTGGTGCGCTACGCGAGCACCGATGGCGACATCTGGTCCGTTGAAGCACCGTAGTACTCGTGCTTCAGGATCCTGGACGTGCAGGCGGCTAAAGCCGCTTGCACGTTTCCGCTCCAACACCGGTGGCGGTACATGCCTGCTACGGAATCAGAAGCCGGAGGGTGCTGTCATTCACGCCTTCGCGCGTGAGGCATCCGCTTCGAATCCCGAAAGGCTGTTTCTTCCATTTGACGAGAAAACATCCAGAGGGGCGGCCGTGCCCGTTTCCTTCATTGCCAGCACGATGCGATTCCGGGTGCATTTCAGCGCGCCCCCGTAGGCGAGCGTTCTCCCGGCCAAACGTTCCATGGCTGCGGCGACAGTCGCATCGGAGAGGTTTCGCTGTTGATCCAGCAGTGAAACCGTCATCAGGATTCCACGATGCGAACCGATCCGTCCGCAGCGTGCCCGCACGTGGATCTGCCCTGCTTCACCCTGGATCAGCAATGACACCGCGTCGATCACCGTGCGGTAGGCGGCCAGTTGCAGACCGACACTGAGTTGGCAGGGGTCGCCGAGCAACGCCGGATTGGCGACACGGGCCGTCTTCTCCCACGCTTCGCGAACGCCTCCTGCTCTCAAGGCAACGTAGAGTCCGAGGTGCTCCAGAGCAGTCGGGTAGATCATGCTTGTCTGCTCGCGGAGCTGGCGCGAATGGATCGATGCCACATGCACAAGGCTTTCCGCAATCGCAAGATGGCCCTGTGCTGATAGCCAGTTGATCACCTCGTCAAGCGCGTGATCAATGCCATCACCCAGCTTCCGTAGATGCAACGCACGTTCGCGAAGGTCAAGTTCACTGGCAACATGTGAGCTCCGCGCGAGTCTTATGGCATTTCTCTCCCCGACCTCCCGGAGTCGGTAGCGCCGATAGTAGTGGGTGATCCGGGAGCCAAGTATGAGCAGCGCTGCGCCGGTGACGGCCATGATCTGCTGGGTAGCGAAGGACGCAGGGTCGAACGACTCCGGGTGAGTGGCGGGCGTAGTCAGGCCGATGATCATGTTCAGGGTGGGCACGCCGATGGCGGCGCCCCGCCATCCATACACGCATGTCAGAAGGACCGCAGGAAGTGCCATGAGAAGTTGCAGAGACACTTTCGTCGTCACTGCATCAGCAGGCACATCCGCAGCTGACAGGCCGAAGACGACCATCAGTGCAAGAGCCCCAGCCATCTGTGCGACGTCACGCTTCCGGACCTGCACTTCGGCCTTCCCTCGCGACCAGAGCAGCACAAGTGGTGCGAACGTCAGGATGCCGATGAAGTCCCCCACCACCAAGCGGACGATGCCGGTCAACAGCGGGAAATCAGGTGGTGTTGGCCAGAGGAAATTTGCAAGAAGAAGGTTGATCAGCGTGACGGATACTGCGGCGAATGCAGCAACCGATATGAGCCAGGCATTCTTTACTGCCGAGATCACGTTGCGGTGGAGATGGACGATCGTCATAACGACCGGCATCTGGAACGCCGAGCCAAGAATGACCCACGTCAACCCGTACCGATCAATCATCGGCACGCGCATCTGTGCAAAATAGGCGTACTCACCGAGCAGCAGATAGGGCCAAAGCCGAGGCGGGCAGAGCAGTACCGCGGCAACACGTACGCCGGCGGGAAGATAGAACTGATCAAGCGAGAGCTGCCGTGTGGCCCAGCAGGCAATCGCGTACAGCACAGCCAAGGCAAGTCCTGCCGGATGGATGCGCAACTTCAGCTGCAGGCCTTCATTCCACCAGTTCAATCGCACTACCCCTTCACAGTACGTTCCCTGTCAGCATCCATTCGCCGCGGGACCCGGTTCTCACCGACGGTATCGACACGCGTTCCATTATGCAATCGCCTCAGCCTTCGGCCCGGCAAGTGAGAAAGTCATCACAGGAATACCGACGGCGACGAGTTTCACAGTTTTCGGGGGGCGGTAGATTCAGCTCGGTTTCCGATCAGCTCACCACAACGCATCGCGCAGCTTGTACCAGGACATCGCCGCCACCAGCAGCGGCATGCGCAGCAGGCGTCCGCCGGGGAAGGGCGCGTGCTGCAGGCGCTGGAACACGTCCAGACGCTCGCTCTGGCCCGCAATCGCGGCGGCAATGACCTCGCCGGCCAGCCCGGCCGCTGCCACGCCGTGGCCGGAGAAGCCCTGCGCGAAGTACAGATTTCCGTCCAGCCGGCCCCAATGCGGGGCACGGTTGCGGGTGATGTCCACATACCCGCCCCAGACCTGCTGCAGCGGGATGTCGGCCAACTGCGGGAACACCTCGTGCATGCGCCGCTGCATCACCCGGTGCAGGCCCGGCGGCGGCAGCGCGGAATAGCTGGCACGGCCGCCGAACAACAGGCGGTGGTCATGGCTGAGCCGGAAGTAATCCAGCGCCCAGGCGGTATCGGAGACCGCCATGTTGTTGCCGATCAGGGCGCGGGCGCGCTCGGCACCCAGCGGCGCGCTGGCGCCGATATAGGTGCCGACCGGCATGATGCGCCGTTCCAGCTCAGGCACCAGCCCCTGCAGCAGGGCGTTGCCGGCCACCACCAGATGCGGCGCGCGCACGCTGCCATGGTCGGTATGCAGCACCGCGTGTGCACCACGTTGAATGCGCGTTACCGGCGACTGCTCGTGGATGACCACTCCGGCCGCGCGCGCGGCATCGGCCAGCCCGCGGGCGTAGGCCAGCGGATGCAGGTGCGCGCTGAGCGGGTCGAACATCGCGGCGCGGTAGCGCGGGCTGTCCAGCTGCACGCGCAGGGTATCGCGCGGCCACCACTGCATCGGATAGTCGTAGTGCTGCTGCAGATGCTCGCAGTTGGCGCGCAGGTCCTGCTCGTGGCGTGCGCGGATGGCGACGCTGGCGTGGCCCTGCACCCAATGGCAATCGATGCGATGCCGGTCGATGCGCGCGCGCATCGTCTGTACCGCTTCGCGCGACCAGTCGAACAGGTGGCGTGCATCATCGCGGCCGAGCTGGCGTTCCAGCTCGTCGACTTCGCAGCCGTAGCCGACCAGCGCCTGGCCACCATTGCGGCCCGAGGCTCCCCAGCCGATCCGCTGCGCCTCCAGCACCACCACCCGCTGGCCGCGCAGGGCCAGTTCCAGTGCGGCGGTGAGGCCGGTGTAACCGGCGCCCAGTATCGCGACATCGGCCTGCAGTTCACCGCGCAGCGGCGGCAGCGCGGCCGGTTCGGGCAGGCTGCTGGCGTACCAGCTGGGCGGGAAGGCGGCGCTCACCGGCGGCCTCGCAGAAGCGGGAAAGGGCGTCGGAGCGGGGAAGGACGGTCGGGCTTCACGCCGATAGTTTGGCCCAAGCGGAGCGCCCGTGGTGTGACGGCAGCGGCTTGCCGTTGCCGGTGCCGGGCGGGTAACGTGACTGCACGCCAAGGAGTTTTCCCCATGCGCCGCCTGCCCTGGGTGGGCCTGCCCACCGACAGCACCGTGCTCGGCCATCATCGTTTCGCGGTGGCCGGGGAAAAGTATGTGCGTGCCTTGGTTGACGCTGCGCAGGCAACGCCACTGGTGCTGCCGAGCCTGCAGCCGCCGCTGCCGGCACGCGACTGGTTGCAGGGCCTGGATGGCCTGCTGTTGACCGGCGCGGTCAGCAACATCGAGCCACAGCATTACGAAGGGGGCCGCAGCTGGGAAGGCAACCTGCACGACCCGGCCCGCGATGCCACGGCGTTCGCCCTGCTGCATGAGGCGCTGGCGATGGATCTGCCGGTGCTGGCGATCTGCCGCGGCTTCCAGGAATTGAACGTGGCGCTCGGCGGCACGCTTCATCCGCAGGTGCATGCTGTGCCTGGCCTGAGCGATCATCGCGAAGACCCGCAGGCGCCGGTGGAGGTCCAGTATGGGCCGGCCCATGCGATCACCGTGGCCGATGGTGGTTGGCTGGCACAGTGGTCTGCCGGCGATCGGGTGCAGGTCAATTCGGTGCACGGGCAGGGCATCGCGAGATTGGCCGACGGCCTGCAGATCGAGGCCTGGGCCGATGATGGCCTGGTTGAAGCGGCACGCAGCCAGCACCATCGATTCGTGCTCGGCGTACAGTGGCACCCGGAGTGGCGGGTCATGCAGACGCCGTTCTATCACGCTATTTTCCGTGCGTTCGGCCAAGCTTGCCGGCAGCACCAACAGAATCGACTGGAATCCCCATGAGTTCGCGAACGCGCCCGCGCAAGACGGCTACGCCCACGCCACCGCAGGAAAGCAGCCTGCTGCGCTGGCTGAAAGAGCGGCGCATCACCGAGGTCGAATGCCTGGTTCCGGACATCACCGGCAATGCGCGCGGCAAGATCATCCCGGCCGACAAGTTCTCGCACGATTACGGCACGCGCCTGCCGGAGGGCATCTTCGCGACCACGGTCACCGGCGAATTCCCGGACGATTACTACGACCTGACCTCGCCGTCGGACTCGGACATGATCCTGCGCCCCGACCCGGACACCGTGCGCATGGTGCCGTGGGCGACCGATCCGACCGCGCAGGTCATCCACGACTGCTATACCAAGAACGGCGAGCCGCACGAACTGGCCCCGCGCAATGTGCTGCGCCGGGTGCTGGATGCCTACACCGAGCTCGGCCTGCGGCCGGTGGTCGCGCCCGAGCTGGAATTCTTCCTGGTGCAGAAGAACACCGATCCGGATTTCCCGCTGCTGCCCCCGGCGGGCCGCTCGGGTCGCCCGGAAACGGCGCGGCAGTCGTACTCGATCGACGCGGTCAACGAGTTCGATCCGATCCTCGACCTGATGTACGACTACTGCGATGCGATGAAGCTGGACGTGGACACGCTGATCCACGAATCCGGCGCGGCGCAGCTGGAGGTCAACTTCACCCACGCCAACGCGATGGATCTGGCCGACCAGGTGTTCCTGTTCAAGCGCACCATGCGCGAGTCGGCGATGCGCCACGGGGTGTATGCCACCTTCCTGGCCAAGCCGATGGAGAACGAGCCGGGCAGCGCGATGCACATCCACCAGAGCCTGCTGCGCATCAGCGATGGCCAGAACGTATTCACCGGCGAGCACGGCGGTGAGGATTTCAGCCCGTTGTTCGCCCACTACCTGGCCGGCCTGCAGAAGTACGTGCCGATGGCCATGGCGTTCTTCGCACCGAACGTGAATTCCTACCGGCGCCTGGTGTTCGGCGAGGTCTCGCCGAGCAACGTGCACTGGGGCTTCGACAACCGCACCTGCGGCCTGCGGGTACCGCTGGATACGCCGGAGAACATGCGGGTGGAAAGCCGCTTCGCCGGTTCCGATGCCAACCCTTACCTGGCGATGGCCGCGACCCTGGCCTGTGGCCTGCTCGGCATCCGCGAGCGCCTGGCGCCGGATGCACCGGTGACCGGCAGCGCCAAGGAGCTGGGCTACGACCTGCCGCGTTCGCTGGGTGAAGCACTGGACGGGCTGGAGCAGTGCAGCGAGCTGCAGGCACTGCTCGGCGAGCGCTTCTGCCGCGCCTACATCTCGGTCAAGCGCAAGGAATATGAGACCTTCTTCCGCGTGATCAGTTCGTGGGAACGCGAGTTCCTGCTGCTGAACGTGTGAAGGCCGCGAATAGAAAAATCCGCCGCCGGGGGGTAGGCTGGCACCCGTCGCCGGCCCGGCCGGCCCCCCTTTCCGCATTCTGGAGCACCCGATGAAGCTGCGTATCCTCACGCTCGGCCTGGCCTCCGCCATGCTTTCCGCCTGTGGCGGCGGCAACGGCGGCGGACAGGACAGCCAGGTCCTGAACGTCTACAACTACAGCGACTACATCGCCGAAGACACCATCCCGAACTTCGAGAAGCAGAGCGGGATCAAGGTCACCTACGATGTGTTCGACAGCGACGAGATGGTCGAGACCAAGCTGCTGGCCGGCAACAGCGGCTACGACGTGGTGGTGCCGACGCTGAACTTCTTCGGCCGGCAGATCCAGGCCGGTGTGTTCCTGCCGCTGGACAAGTCGAAGATCCCGAACCTGGCCAACCTCGACCCGGCGGTGATGAAGCGCATCGCCACCCAGGATCCGGGCAACCAGTACGGCGTGCCGTACATGATCGGCACCACCGGCATCGGCTACAACGTGGACATGCTGAAGGAGCGTTTCGGTGGCAGCGCCGACATCGCCAACAGCTGGGACCTGGTGTTCAAGCCGGAAAACATCAGCAAGATGAAGGACTGCGGCGTGACCATCCTGGACACGCCGGCGGACATGATTCCGATCGCGCTGCACTACCTGGGCCTGGATCCGCACAGCGGCGATCCGGCCGACCTGCAGAAGGCGGCCGACCTGCTGAAGTCGATCCGCCCCTACGTGCAGAACTTCCACTCCTCGCAGTACGTCGGCTCGCTGGCCAACGGCGGCACCTGCCTGGTGGTGGGCTGGTCGGGCGACATCATCCAGGCCCGTGACCGTGCGGCCGAGGCCAGCAATGGCGTGCACGTGGCCTACTCGATCCCGAAGGAAGGTGCGCCGCAGTGGTTCGACATGCTGGCCATCCCGAAGGATGCCAAGCATCCGGAAGCGGCCTACGCGTTCATCAACTACCTGCTGGAACCGAAGGTGGCCGCGGCCAACACCAACTTCATCCACTACGGCAACCCGGTGCCGACCGCGACCCCGCTGGTGGACGAGGCGATCCGCACCGACCCGACCATCTACCCGCCGGCCGACGTGGCCGCGAAGATGTTCACCTATTCGATCAACACGCCGGAGACCGACAAGCTCTACACCCGGCTGTGGACCGAGGTGAAGACCGGCCGCTGAGCGGTCCTGGTGGCGCCGGGCCATGCCCGGCGGCTGCCTTACCCTGCGCCGGAGCCGGTACTGCCGCTCCGGCCAAGGTGCTGCAGGATGGCGGGCAGCAGGTCCCGTGCATCGCGACCGCCGTTGCACAGGAACGACGAGCTCATCCGCTGCAGGTTGTGCATGCCGATGAAGAACAGCCCGGGCTGCGGGGAGACACCGAACTCGCCGAGCGGGTAGCCTCGTTCGTCCAGCACGCCGTCCACTTCCAGCCATGGCCATTCGCTGACGAATCCGGTGGCCAGCACCACCGAATGGATGCCAGCCGCCTGCAGATCCAGCTCGCGCGGCGAAGGCGCCGGCTCCCAATGCATGTAGACCTCCTCGGGAATGTAGCGCGCGTCGTCCGTGCGCGGTTCGGGCTGCGTTGCGTAGTACGCGCTGGCCAGTGAGTCGAGGTAGGCGTACTCGGCCCGCGTCGCTTCCATCGCGCTGTGCAGTTGCGGGCGCGCATCGGCGAAACGGGCAATGCCCCCGGCGACGCTCTGCAGGCGGCCCAGCAGGGTGATGCCTTCGCGGTGCATCGCCAGCAGGCTGATCGAGCTGCCCCTGCCGGTGCTGCCCTTGCCGGAAATCAGCGGGAACTCCGCAGTGCGGGCCTTGCGCAGGGCATCGGGCTCTCCCGCCAGCACACCGGCCGATTCGCGCACATGCTGGTGGATGCGTCCGGCCATGTCCCACCAGGTCATCGAGTCCTTGCCACGCAGCCGGCGCGTATGCGAGTGGCGCTCGGCCAGCGACCAGTACACGCTGCGCCCGCTGGTGCGCAGGTCCTGGGCGATCTGCGCGCCGGACTGGCCGCCGCCGATGACCAGTACTGCGCCATCGGGAAGCTGCCGGGCATTGCGGTAGTCGGCGGAGTGCAGCACCGCCAGATCCGGCCGCGGCGCAAACGGAACCCGTGGCATCCGGGCGCGCCGGTATTCACCGGTGGCAACCACCACCGCGGGTGCGTGGATCAACCCCTGGTTGGTTTCGATGGCATAGCCGCCGGCCTGCGGCGTGACCCGATGTGCCGCACGGCCCTCATCGATGGGCAATGACCGCTCGCTGGCGTAGTCGCGGAGCCGCTGGATCACTTCCGCTGCGGCCATGAAGCCTTCCGGATCGTCGCCCGCATAGGCGTGGCCATGCAGGGCCATCGTCGCGTTGGCGGTGTTGGTCTGGAAGGAGTCCCAGCGCCGCCGCCAGCTGGCGCCCACGGTTTCGGCTTCCAGCACGCGATGGTCGACGTTGGCCTCCTGCAGGACGGCGCTGAGTGAAAGCCCGGCCTGGCCGGCGCCGACGATGACCAGCTCCAGCCCGTGGGCTGGCGGCGCCAGTCGCTCGGGAGGGGCGGGAGGGAAGCAGTCAGCTGGGGATATCACGCGTGTTCGTCCATGGTGGGCTTCGGTCCAGCAGATTTCGCCGGGGATGCCGCGGGCGATCAATGCTTCCGGTTCTGAAAAACGTTGCAGATTCCGGGTGGCACCGGTGGCGCTTGGCGGGGACGGCCGGCAGCAGCGGGGCAGGGAGACGGGTTACGGACGGAAGCGCGCCAATTCCGGTCGGAATCCGACAGCGGACGCGGGGCCGGCCCGGCCGTAGCCGCTGCCACCTGCCGCCGTCATATCCCCATCGGCCCCCGGCCGTTAGAATGACGGCCGCTGTCCACCGCCCGCTCCCGGAGCCCCCATGCCCGTTGAAGCCCAGCCGGAAGCCGCCGTCGTCGAAGCGACCGGTGTGCCCGGCTATCTTTCCATTCGTGATCTGCGCAAGGAATTCGATGGCTTCGTCGCCGTCGATGACGTCAACCTGGACGTCCGCAAGGGCGAGATATTCGCCCTGCTGGGCGGCTCGGGCAGCGGTAAATCGACCCTGCTGCGCTGTCTGGGTGGGTTCGAGACGCCCACCAAGGGCAGCATCACCGTCGATGGCCAGCGGATGGATGCGCTGCCGCCGTACCAGCGGCCGGTCAACATGATGTTCCAGTCCTACGCGCTGTTCCCGCACATGACGGTCGAGCAGAACATCGCCTTCGGCCTGAAGCAGGATGGGCTGGGCAAGGACGCGATCAGCAAGCGTGTCGGCGAGATGCTGGACCTGGTGCAGATGGGCCATCTGGGCAAGCGCAAGCCGCACCAGCTGTCCGGCGGCCAGCAGCAGCGTGTGGCGCTGGCACGGTCGCTGGCCAAGGGGCCCAAGCTGCTGCTGCTGGACGAGCCGATGGGCGCGCTGGACAAGAAGCTGCGCTCGCAGATGCAGCTGGAGCTGGTCAGCATCATCGAATCCTCGGGCGTGACCTGCGTGATGGTCACCCACGACCAGGAAGAGGCGATGACCATGGCCACCCGCATCGCGGTGATGGACGCCGGCTGGATCCAGCAGGTCGGCAAGCCCGATGAGGTCTACGAGCAGCCGGCCAACCGCTTCGTCGCCGAGTTCATCGGTTCGGTGAACCTGTTTGACGGGGTGATCGACGAGGACTTGCCCGAATACGTGACCGTGCGCTCGCCGCTGTTCCCGGCGCCGGTCTACATCGCCCACGGCATCACCTGCTATGAAGGGCAGCCGGTCGCATTCGCGCTGCGCCCGGAAAAGGTGATGATCGGCAAGGACGAGCCGGAAGGGCACACCAACAAAGCGCAGGGCGTGATCGAGGACATCGCCTACTTCGGCAGCCATTCGGTCTACCACGTGCGCCTGCCCAGCGGTGCCAAGGTGCTGGCCAACTTCGCCAACTCGCAGCGCTGGGCCAGCGATGGCCTGACCTGGGGCGACGAGGTGTGGGTGCATTGGCGTGACAACGACGGCGTGGTGCTGACCTCATGAGCACGGCGGGCCTGAAGCGCTGGCTGCCGGGCACGCGTGCCACGGTGATCGGCATTCCGTACCTGTGGCTGCTGCTGTTCTTTGCGGTGCCGTTCCTGATCGTGCTGATGATCAGTTTCTCGCACAGCCGGGTTGGCTCGCCGCCGTACACCTGGCTGCTGCAGTACGCCGACGGCGGGTTCTCGCTCAAGCTCAACCTCGAGAACTACCTGGCGCTGTTCCGCGATTCGATCTATGCCCAGGCGTTCCTGAGCTCGATCAAGATCGCCGCGATCTCGACCTTCCTCACCCTGTTGATCGGCTACCCGATGGCCTATGCCATCGCCCGCCTGTCGCCGGCCGCGCGCAACGTGGCGATGATGCTGGTGGTGCTGCCTTCGTGGACCTCATTCCTGATCCGCGTCTACGCCTGGAAAGCGATCCTGGACCGCAACGGCCTGCTCGACCAGTTCCTGCAGTACACCGGCCTGCAGACGCTGATGACCAATATGGGCCTGCCCAAGCTGCAGCTGATCGACACCCCGACCGCGGCCTACATCGGCATCGTGTACTGCTACCTGCCGTTCATGGTGCTGCCGCTGTATGCCAACCTGGTCAAGCATGACCATCGCCTGCTGGAAGCGGCGTACGACCTCGGTGCCAAGCCGTGGCAGGCGTTCCTGCGCATCACCCTGCCGTTGTCGAAGGCGGGCATCATCGCCGGCTGCATGCTGGTGATGATCCCGGCGATCGGCGAATTCGTGATCCCGGAAATGCTCGGTGGCTCGGAAACGCTGATGGTCGGTCGCCAGCTGTGGAACGAGTTCTTCAACAACCGCAACTGGCCGGGCGCCTCGGCGATGGCAGTGGCGATGATCCTGCTGCTGCTGGTGCCGATCCTGTTGTTCAACCGATCCCAGCAGCGCCTGCTGGAAGGGAAGCAGGCATGAGCCCGCGTTCTGCCAAGGGCCTGGGGCTGGGCGTGCTGCTGCTCGGCTTCGCCTTCCTGTACCTGCCGATCCTGCTGTTGATGTTCTATTCCTTCAACAGCTCGCGGTTGGCCATGGTCTGGGCCGGGTTCTCCACCCGCGCCTACAGTGACCTGTTCGCCGACCGCGCGCTGATGGATGCGATGTGGACCAGCCTGGTGGTCGCGTTCTGGACCGCCTGTACCGCCACCGTGCTCGGCACGCTGGCGGCAATGGTGATGACCCGCTTCAAGCGCTTCCGCGGCAAGCCGTTCTTCGGTGCGCTGGTAACCGCGCCGCTGGTGATGCCGGACGTGATCCTCGGCTTCTCGCTGATGGCGCTGCTGGCCTCGATGGGCGCGATTCCGGGCTTCCCGGCGCGCGGCCTTGCCACCATCTGGATCGCCCACGTCACCTTTACCCTTTGCTTCGTCACCGTGGTGGTGTCCTCGCGCCTGCAGGAGATGGACCTGTCGCTGGAAGAAGCGGCGATGGATCTGGGCGCGAGCCGGCTGACCGTGTTCGGCCGCATCACCCTGCCGATCATCGCGCCGGCGCTGGTGGCCGGCTGGCTGCTGGCCTTCACCCTGTCGCTGGACGACGTGGTGGTGGCCAGCTTCGTCGCCACGCCGGGCTCGACCACGCTGCCGATGAAGGTGTTTGCCTCGGTGCGCATGGGTATCAGCCCGAAGATCAACGCGCTGGCTACGCTGCTGGTATCGGCGGTGTCGATTGCCGCGGTGATCGGCTGGTACATCAATGCGCGTGCCGAGAAGCGGCGCCAGCGCGACCTGCAGCTGGCACGCCAGGACAACGGCTGAACCGGCAACATCCGGCTCACGGCGGCCGGCGCACAATGGGGGTCACCCTGATGGAGACCCCCAATGACCGTCGAGATCATCAACCCGGCCACCGGCCAGGTGACCTACCGCCATGAGCTGATGGACGCCGCTGCCATCGAGCAGCGTCTGCAGGCGGCAGCTGATGCGTTCCCGCGCTGGGCCGAGCGCTCGCTGCAGGAACGTGGCGCGATCCTCAAGCAGATCGCTGGCCAGCTGCGTGCGCGCCGCGACGACCTGCAGCAGGCCATGACCAGCGAAATGGGCAAGCTGAAGGCCGAAGCCCTGGCTGAGGTGGAAAAGTGCGCGAGCACCTGTGAGTTCTATGCCGACCACGCCGCCGACTACTTGAAGCCGCAGCTGATCGATACCGAGGCGCAGCGCAGCTACGTGCGCTATGAGCCGATCGGCTGCGTGTTTGCGGTGATGCCGTGGAATTTCCCGATCTGGCAGGTGTTCCGCTTCCTGGCTCCGGCGTTCATGGCCGGCAACGTGGCGCTGCTCAAGCACGCCAGCAACGTGCCGCAGTGCGCCGACCTGATCCTGGCGGTATGCCGCGATGGCGGCCTGCCCGATGGTGTATTCGATGTGCTGCACATCGACAATGACCAGGCCGCCGAGGTGCTGCGCGATGCACGGGTGAAAGCCGTGACCCTGACCGGCAGCGAGCGGGCAGGGCGCTCGATTGCATCCAACGCTGGCAGCCAGTTGAAAAAGTCGGTGATGGAGCTGGGCGGCAGCGACGCCTTCGTAGTGCTCGATGATGCCGACCTGGACAAGGCCGTGGCCGCGGCGGTGAAGTCGCGCTTCGACAACAGTGGCCAGACCTGCATCGCGGCCAAGCGCTTCATCGTGGTTGAAGCGGTGGCCGATGAATTCACCAGGCGCTTCGTCGAAGCCGCAGGCGAGCGCCAGTACGGCGACCCTAACGAGCGCGGCACCACGCTGGCGCCGATGGCCCGTGCCGACCTGCGCGACGAACTGCACAAGCAGGTACAGGCCAGCGTCGCCAAAGGTGCGCGCGTGCTGATCGGCGGCGAACCGATCGCCGGTTCGCATGCGGGCTACCCGGCCAGCGTGCTCGACCAGGTGGGGCCGGGCATGCCGGCCTATGACGAAGAACTGTTCGGGCCGGTCGCCGCCGTGATCCGGGTCAAGGATGAAGCCGAGGCGCTGCGCGTGGCCAACGACACCCGCTTCGGCCTCGGCGGCAGTGTGTGGACGCGCGACCCGGTACGCGGTGAGTCCTTCGCCCAGCGCATGGAATGCGGTGCCGCGTTCGTCAACGCCATCGTCAAGAGCGATGCGCGGTTGCCGTTCGGCGGCAGCAAGGAATCAGGTTTCGGCCGCGAACTGGCCGACCACGGCATCCATGAGTTCATGAACATCAAGACCATCTACGTGGCTTGATGCACCTGCCTGTGTAGAGCTGAGCCCATGCTCGGCTGCTCTTTGCCGGGAACAGCCGAGCGTGGGCTCGGCTCTACAAAAAAGCGGGTTACAACCACTTCACCCGCTTGAACAGCCGGTACAGGCCGACGCAGATGCCGCCGACGCCGACGATCATCAGCGGGTAGGCCCACGGCTGGTTCAATTCCGGCATGTGGCTGAAATTCATGCCATACCAGCTGGTGATCAAGGTCGGTGCGGCCAGCAGCGCGGCCCATGCACCCAGCCGCTTCACCGTCTCGCCCTGGGCCAGCGTCACCAGTGACAGGTTCACGCTCAGGGCCGTGCCCAGCATCTCGCGCAGGGTGTCGATCACATCGCTGATGCGCACCGCATGGTCGTGCACGTCGCGGATATACAGCTTCACTTCGTCAGGGAACAGTTCGCCCTGGTAGCGGCGCAGCTGCGCCAGCACATCCTGCAGTGGCGCCACCGCCATCCGCATCTTGTTCAACTCGCGCTTGAGCTCGTACAGGCGCACCACCGTGCTGCGTTTGTAGCTGTCGGCGAAGATGTCCTTCTCCAGCAGCTCCAGGGTGTCGCGGAAGCGGTTGGTGATGGGCAGGTAGTTGTCGACCACGAAGTCGGCCACGGCGTACAGGCAGTACGACGGCCCCATCTTCAGCAGTTGTGGTTCGCGCTCGACGCGTGCGCGCACCGGCGCGTACGACAGCGAGGCGCCATGGCGCACGGTCACCAGGAACCGTGGGCCGAGGAAGGCATGGGTTTCGCCGTACTGGATGCGCTCGTCGACCATCTGCGCGGTGGTCACCACCACGAACAGCGAGTTGCCGTAGGCCTCCACCTTGGGGCGCTGGTGCGCGTTGCGCGCATCCTCGACCGCCAGGTCGTGCAGGCAGAATTCTTCCTGCAGCTTCAGCAGTACGTCTTCGTTCGGGTCGTACAGGCCGACCCAGACGAAACCGTTGTTGCTGGCGATGACATCGCTGATGGCATCCAGGCTGATGTCGTGGCGTTTGCCGTCGTCATCGTAGTGGACGCAGTTGATGACGCAGGTGGGATTGGCTGCGGCGGAGGCGGCAGCAGGGACGGGCAATGAGGCGGGCAATGACATGCCCGCCATCGTGCGTCAGTGCTGCGTTTCCGACAAGTGAGGACGGCGCCCCAGCACCCAGGCCAATGCAGCGTGGACCGGCAGCAGCAGCACGATCCACTGCACGTTGTACTGCGCCTGCAGGCTCAGCCAGTGCAGCACCAGGGCGGCCACGGCCTGCACCGCCACCAGCCACAGCACGATCCTGAACATGCGGCCGGGCACGCGCCGCCGCAGCAGGCTGATCGCCCCCGGCAGCAACAGCAGGCACAGCGGCGAGAGCAGCAGCAGGTTGCGGTTGGCCCAGGCGGCGTAGTGCGTGCTGAAGCCCCACAGGAACACCAGCAGGCCACCGGCGATCGTGCACAGCAGCCACAGCGGCAAGGCCAGGCCGGCCAGCAGGCGCGGACGGTTGCGCAGCGCCAGCACGCCCGCCGCAATCACCAGGCCGCACAGCAGCCACGGCCACCAGCGGCGCGCGAACTCCTTCGGTTCGGGGTCGATGCGGTGCGGCAGCAGTTCCTGCTCGGACTGCACCAGCGGGCGGCCGTCACTGTTGCGGGCTTGGCGCAGGGCGTCGGCCAGGCGCATCGGCACGAAGGCTTCCTGCCAGCGCGACAGCGGCTGGTCGGCAAACGGGCCCAGGCCGATATCGAAGCCCAGCCACATCCACGGGGCCGGAGACGCCAGCCGTACCGACTCGCTGCGATAGGTGTTGCCGCGCGAACGGCCGGACAGCTGCGAGTGCAGCCCGCCACCCAACGCCTTGTCGAGGGTGTCGCGCACCATCGTCGCGCAGTTGGCGGTGTAGTAATCGTAGTGGTAGCGCGCGTTTTCCGGCTTGGCCCGTTCGGCCAGGTCGGCGGCCAGCGAGCGTGCCTGCGCAGGGGTGATATCCAGCCACTGTACGCTGGCGCCGCGGCCGGTCTCGTCGTAGTACGACAGGTCCTGCTGCAGTGGCAGCGCCACCAGGTAATACATCATGTCGCCACGTACGAAGCGGCCGATGAAATCCTGTTCGGACGGATCGAAGTAGCCGAAATTGTACGAGATCGCCTCGCCGCTCACCGGGTCCAGCACGACGATGGCATCGTGGCCGAAGCGCTCGAAGAACACGGTGCCCGGCTGCATGGTGACCACGCCGACACGCGGGGCAGGGGCATCGCTGGCCGTTGAGACGGTCGGCGCCGCCGCCTGCGCGAACGCATCCAGGGGCAGGGCGGTGGCCAGCAGGCACAACGCCAGCCACAGGGTCAGGATCAGGCCACGGTGCTTCAAGCGTCGTCCTGCGCGTCCGGTGCCAGCACCGTTACATGGAAGGCCTGGACCCGGCGCGCATCGGCGCGGGCCACACGGAACATGAAACGGTCCAGCGCCAGCTCATCACCGACTTCCGGCAGATGGCCGACGGCTTCGGTCACCAGGCCGCCGATGGTGTCGTAGTCCTCATCGGAGAAGGTGGCACCGAAGCGCTCGTTGAAATCACCGATCGGCGTGAGTGCATCCACCACGTACTGGCCATCGGCCTGGATGGCGATCTGCGCCGAGAAATCCTCGGCCTCGTCGTGCTCGTCGTCGATGTCGCCGACGATCTGCTCCAGCACGTCTTCGATGGTGACCAGGCCGGCGACGCCGCCGTACTCGTCCACCACGATCGCCATGTGGTTGCGCGACAGGCGGAACTCCTTCAACAGCACGTTGAGCTTCTTCGCTTCCGGAATCAGCACCGCCGGGCGCAGCAGTTCACGGATGTTGCCCGGACCATTGTCGGCAACCACGCCGCGCAGCAGGTCCTTGGCCAGCAGCACGCCGAGGATGTCGTCCTTGTTCTCGCCATGCACCGGGAAGCGTGAATGGCCGGACTCGACCACCTGCCTCATCAGCTCCAGGAAGGGCGCCTCCACCGGCAGCGAGACCATCTGCGAACGCGAGATCATCACGTCGCCCACGGTCAGCTCGGCCACCGAAATGGCACCTTCCATCATCTTCAGGGTATCGGCGGCGATCAACCCTTCTTCCTGCGCGGTGTGCAGGACAGCGACCAGCTCGTCGCGGGTGTGGGGTTCGCCGGAAAAAGCGGACGTCAGGCGTTCAAGCCAGCCGCGCTTCTTTTCACTGTGCTCCACGGAGGAGCTACTACTGTCGTCTTCTGACATATCTGGAAAAAAGGCACCCGGCAGGCCGGGCGATGGCCCAAGTCTAGCAGGATGTGAGGGCCTGTCAGTGACCCTCGCCAGCCGGGGCGGTGGCGGCCGGGCCCTCGCCCTCGGCCGGCAGGTCCAGGCTGTAGGTGCAGCCGGCCAGGGTCTTGCCGGGGTGGCTGGCGACGGTGGATACGCTGAGGATGATCGACTCGATCTGCGCCTCGCCGGTCTTCGGGTCGGTCACATCGCGGCTGACCAGCTCGCGCCCGGCCATGAACTTGCCGTCCTGGTCGTAGCCGGTCTCCAGCGCCAGCTGCGTGGCCAGCGGTCGCGGATCGGCTTGGTCGAGCACGGCCATGATGCTGGCGCCGGCCACGGCCACGCGCTCGGTCTGCTGGCCGAACACGGTGATCGGGCTGGCCAGCCGGTACTCGCTCATGAACTGGTTGCCCTGCGGCAGCGGCTGCAGGCCGTGGGCCACCGCCTTCAGCGGATCGGCCAGCAGGGGGGCCAGCGCGGCATGCGCGGCCACGCCCTGGCGGCACTCGATCAGCGCTGGCAGGTCCAGTGGCGCGGCGGAGACGGCCGGCGCAACGACCAGCAGCATGGGCAGGAAACGCAGCGGTGACATCGCGACAACATCCGATCAGCGGCGGCAAGGCTGTGCATGGTAACGGCGCCTGCTGCGGCCCGCGACCCATCGTGGCCGGGGCCGGTCAGGGCCGGGGCGCGGCCGGCCGCTATTCGAACCTGACCGGGAAGCCGAGCCGGGCTTCCAGATGTGCACCCACCACCGATACAGCCGCCCGGTGTGGGGCATCGTCATCGAGCTGCACGTACAGCTCGCCGGTCCGCACGTCCAGGCCGTAGCCGGTCATGTACGGCAGCTGGGCTCGCAACCAGTCACGTTGCGCCTGCATGCGTCGCCGCATCTCCGCCTCGGTCAGCGCCGCGCCGGTGCGGAAGTGCACATGCTGCGGGCCGTCCGCGCCGCCATGTACTTCATCTGCCACCGGTGCATCACCGGTCAATCGCACCACGATGTGCCAGCCCGGATCGTTTTCCACCCAGGCGCCCGCCAGCCGTGGCGCGTGCCGGGCTTCGAGGCGCTCGATCAGCGCCCGTTGCTGGGCAGTGGCGACGGCCTGGCGGGTGTCCTGTTCGCTGCTACCGAAGAATGCCCGCAGTTCGGCGACCTTTGCGGCGATGTCGGCCTCACTGTCGCTGGCGGGGAACGGTGAGGGCTGGTCAGGATCGGACATCAGGCCTGCTACGGACTGCAGCAGCGCGGCAAGCAACAGGGCGGGCATCACTGTCATTGGTGCTCCCGGGGCGGTATCACCCGCGGCAAAGGGCGGTGTCAGCCCTGTGACGTCGGGTGCTTCAGCGCCCGCACACGCCGTAGCGAACGGTTGGCCACGGCGCGCAACGCCATCACCGGCAGGGTGAGCATCGCCGAGAGCAGAGCTGTGTGGACCAGTTGCAGCACGGCGTGGACCGCAACCTGCAGTGCACCCGGTTCCAGCAGCCAAGGCGGCAGGTCTGCACTGGCGTGATGGACAGCGCCCATATACGTAGCAGCGAGCACGAACAGCGCGCACAGCTGCGCACGCGTTGCCTGGAAGAACGGCAGGCTGCCGCTTGCACGGCCCAGGCGCTGCTGCAGGACCACGCGCCAGCATACCGGTGCGGAGAATGCGCCGATCAGGATCAGCACCATCGAGGTCATCCACAGCGTCGAGGTACTGCTGACCGGCCCATGGCCACCCAGCAGATGCGGCCCGACCATGCCCACCGCTACGCCTGCCAGCAGGGTGGTAGGGGACAGCAGGGCCAGCGCGCGCAGCAGCCAGTGCCGGCCATCGGGATGGCGGGTGCTGACGCGGCGCACCACGTTGGCGGCCACGACCAGCAGCAGGGAGAAGATCGCACTTCCGGCCAGCAGTGGCCCCATGTTGCCCATCATCATCCATGTCTCCGCGGAGGTTGCAGGCGCAGGATAGCGCCGTGCGAGGCTCAGCGCTCGCCGGCGTAGGGATCGTCGATGCCGAGTTCGGCCAGGATCTCGCGCTCCAACTGTTCCATTGCCTCGGCTTCCTTGTCGTCCTCGTGGTCCCAGCCGAGCAGGTGCAGCACGCCGTGCACGGTCAGATGCGCGTAGTGGGCATTGAGCGCCTTGCTCTGCTCGTCGGCTTCACGCGCCACCACCGGCGCGCAGATTACCAGGTCGCCCAGCAACGGGAACTTGACGCCCTTGGGCAGGCCTTCCGGCACGTCCGCCGGGAAGCTGAGTACATTGGTGGCGTAGTCCTTGCCCCGGTAGTGCCGGTTCAACGACTGGCCTTCCTTGCTGTCGACCACGCGGATGGCCAGGTCGGCCTCGCGGATACGCCCCTTCAGCGCCGCCGCCACCCACTTGCGGAAGCTGACGGCAGAGGGCAGCCCCGCACGGGGCAGGGCGTAGCTGACGGCTACATCGAGGCGGACGGGACCCTTGGTCATGGCAACACCGGAATTTCAGATCGAACAGGAGGTGACAGTATCGCGCGTGTCGCCGTTCACTGCGACTTCCAGTCGCCGGCTTCGTAGGCAATTTCTATCACTGAGGCCTTGCCCGCACGAGCCTGGATATCGGCCTTCTCGGTCGATGCGTGGCAGTTGTAGCCGTTCTGCTGGGTCAGCTGGCTGGCCAACTGGATGGCGCCCTGCTCCGGCGCCGCGTCGGGGTCCACATACAGAGTGGCGCTTGCGCAGCTGCCGACGTTGGCCACTTCCAGCGCCGGGATCAGGCTGCGCGTGGCGCGGTCAGCGAGGACGTCGAACGCTTCGCGCGGAAGGTCGGACTGGTTGGCCGAGATGCGCAGCTTGAAGAAATGCAGCTGCTTGTAGAACAGGTAGCCATTGGAATGCAGCGGCTGTTTGCGGGACACCTGCAGCAGGCTCAGACGCAGTTTCTCGCCGCGGACCTGCTCGGCCTTGGCAATGGCCTGGATCACCGTCGAGTCGATGTCGTTGGCACCTTTCGCTGGCACCGCCCTGGGCGAAAGCTGGAAGGGCTCCCGTCCCAGCTCCTGCAGCTGTGCATAGATGCCGGACGCAACCGCCTGCCTGAGGTCCGCCTGCAGGGCCTGGATGCCGCGGTCCACGGCAACCTGCGGGTCCAGCCGGCCCGCCGGATACACGAAAACGCTGATCGCCGCCTCCGGATGCAGGTCACTGCGGTAACTGAATCCGGCCCCCGCCAACCGGTCGTCCGGGTTGTAACTGCTGCGCACCAGCGTGAAATCCTCCACCTGGTAGGGAGCAATCACATAGCTGGATTCAACATACGCCCGCGTTTCCGCGACGGGCGGGGGAGAGGCGAGTGCGGGGGCCGGCCCGAAGGCCAGCAGGCACAACGACAGCAGCAGACCCGGGCGTACCATGACATGTCCTTATGTGCACAGGAGTCCGGAGTGTAGTGCTATTCCGCGCCCGGTTGGATCTGATGCAGGTCGCGGCGGTCGTAGGCGCTGACGATGCGTGCCACCAGCGGGTGGCGGACCACGTCGCGGGCTTCGAAGAAGGTGAAGCTGACGCCCTCCACATCGCGCAGTACGTCGATGGCATCGCGCAGGCCCGACTTCACATGCTTGGGCAGGTCGGTCTGGGTCAGATCACCGGTGACCACGGCGGTGGAACCGAAGCCCAGGCGGGTCAGGAACATCTTCATCTGTTCGATGGTGGTGTTCTGCGCTTCGTCCAGGATCACGAACGCATCGTTCAGCGTGCGGCCGCGCATGTAGGCCAGCGGTGCGATCTCGATGACGTTCTTTTCCAGCAGCTTGAGCACCTTTTCCACACCCAGCATTTCATACAGGGCGTCGTACAGCGGTCGCAGGTACGGGTCGACCTTCTGGCTCAGGTCGCCGGGCAGGAAGCCCAGCTTCTCGCCGGCTTCAACCGCCGGACGCACCAGGATCAGGCGCTGCACGCGCGATTCGTTCAGTGCTTCCACCGCGCTGGCCACGGCCAGGAAGGTCTTGCCGGTACCGGCCGGGCCGATGCCGAAGTTGATGTCATGGCTGACGATCTGGTGCAGGTAGCGGCTCTGGTTGGAACCACGCCCGCGCACGGTTCCGCGCTTGACCTTGATCGCCACGTCCTGCGCTTCGTAGGAGCGATCGGCGATCTGTTCGATGTTCGCCGCGTTCAGGCGCAGATGGATGCCGTGGCTGTCGAAGGTGGTCTCGGCGGCCTCTTCATACAGCGCCTCGATCAGCTTCTGCGCTTCGGCGCTGGCCTCGGCCGGGCCGCTGATGCGGAACACGAAGCCGCGGTTGGCGATTTCCACGCCAAGCTTCAGTTCGATCTGGCGAAGGTGTCCGTCGAACGGACCGCACAGGTTGGCCAGCTGCGCGTTGTCTTCCGGCGACAGGGTGAAGTCTCGATGCTCGATGCTTTTCATTGCTTGGGGTGGGGCGGGGTCGCCGTCCACCGCGATGGCGTCAGGGACGACAAGGGTAACGCGCAAGGCGGCAGGACGACAGTTCTCCACACCGGGTGTGGACCGGCGTCGAAGAAACCTGTGGATAGTCCTTCGCAGCGCTTGTGCCACAAGGAAGATGATGCGGTGGTGAAAATTGTGCCAGTGCCAGCAGGGTTCTCCACATGCGGTGTGGACGGTGTTGCCGTGAACCTGTGGATAGGTGGCAGCGAGCCTTGCGGCAGTGGCGTTGCTGGCGGGTGATCAATTATTGATCAGCCCTGTTCTGGATCATTGCGGGTGCACAGGGAGCGTGGCACCGTGGCGCCATCGGAGGAGGTGGCGCATGGCCGTGGGCACGTGGATGCGCAGGATCTGGCTGCTGGGCAGCTGCCTGCTGGCGGGCTGCGGCGAGGCACCGCCGGCGGCACTGGGCACGCTTGAATGGGACCGGATCAGCGTGCCCGCACCGGCGGCGGAAGTGATCAGTGCCGTTGACGTGCGTGAAGGGCAGGCGGTCAAGGCGGGCGCGCTGCTGATGCGCCTGGATCCTGCCCGTGGCGCCGCCCAGCTCGACGCGGCACAGGCCGAAACCGCCCGCGCGCATGCACAGCTCGAGGAACTGCAGGTGGGCCCGCGTCAGGAGCAGATCGCCCAGGCGCAGGCACAGCTCACGGCGCTGCGCGCGCAGGCGGCTGAAGCCACCGCGTACCATCGCCGGGTGCAACCGCTGGCCCGTCAGCGGCTGGTCGCTGCCGCCGACCTGGACCGGGCCCGCGCGGCCGCCGACAACGCCGTGGCCAGCGTGCGCGCTGCCGAACAGGCGTGGCTGGAGCTGCAGCGCGGCAACCGTCGTGAGGACATTGCCCAGGGCGAGGCATCCTCCCGGGCGACGCAGGCGCAGGAGGTGGTGCAGGCCGTCAACCTGCAGAAGCTGCAGCTGCGCGCGCCGCGCGACGGCGTGGTCGATGCGTTGCCCTATCGGCAGGGCGACCAGGCACCGATCGGTGCGCCGTTGGTGGTGTTGCTGGTGGGCGAACGCCCGTATGCGCGGGTGTACCTGCCGCAGCCATTGCGCCTGCAGGTGAAGGTGGGGCAGGCGGCGCAGGTTCAGCTGGACGGCGCGACCACCATGTTGAAGGGGCATGTGCGGTCGATCCGCAGCGAACCTTCCTTTACGCCGTATTACGCGTTGACCGGTGATGACGTCTCGCGGCTGAGCTACCTGGCAGAGATCGAGCTGGACGACCGTGCCGACATGCAGGCGCTGCCCGCCGGGCTGCCGGTGCAGGTGCGCTTCTGAATCCTGTCGATGACATTGCCGTGCGTGCGCAGGGCCTGAGCCGCCGTTTCGGCGATCTGCTGGCGGTGGACAACGTCGATCTGCAGGTCCCGCGCGGGCAGGTATACGGCTTCCTCGGCCCGAACGGCTCGGGCAAGTCGACCACCATCCGCATGCTGTGCGGGCTGCTTGAACCAAGCGCGGGCGAGATCGACGTGCTGGGCCTGGCCATTCCGGCGCAGGCCGAAGCGCTCCGCCGCCGCATCGGCTACATGACCCAGCGCTTTTCGTTGTACGAAGACCTGTCGGTGCGGGAAAACCTGGAGTTTCTGGCCGCCATCCAGGATCTACCGAGGGCGCAAGCACGGCAACGGGTCGATGCGCTGCTGCAGCAGTACCGTCTGCAGGACCGCCAGGTGCAGTTGGCCGGCACCCTCAGTGGCGGGCAGAAGCAGCGGCTGGCACTGGCTGGTGCAGTGATCCATGCGCCGGAACTGCTGTTCCTGGATGAGCCGACCAGTGCGGTCGATCCTGAGTCGCGGCGCGATTTCTGGGAAGCGCTGTTCGAACTCGCCGATGCAGGCACCACGGTGCTGGTGTCCACCCACTACATGGACGAGGCCGAACGCTGCCACCGGCTGGCGATCCTAGATCGCGGTGCCCTGGTGGCCGATGGCACCCCGGCCGAGCTGTGCGCGCAGCTGCAGGGCCGCACCCTGAAAGTCACCGCCTCGCAGCCCCGGCTGGCCAGCCGCGCGCTGGCGGCGTTGCCGGGCGTGCTCAGCGTGGCCCAGATCGGCACCGAACTGCGCGTGCTGTGCAGCGAGGGTACGGCCGATACCACCGTGCTGGCGCAGGCACTTGCCGCCGCCGATCCGCAGGCCAGCATCGAAGCGGTGGCGCCCAACCTGGAAGACGTATTCGTTGCCGCCACCCGTGGCCGTGGTCGGGAGCCGGCCGCATGAGCGTGCGACGGCTATGGGCGATCATGCTGAAGGAGCTGCGGCAACTGCGCCGTGATCGCATCACCCTGGCGATGATCGTCGGCATCCCGGTGATGCAGCTGCTGCTGTTCGGCTATGCGATCAACCTCAACCTGCGGCACCTGGATGCCGGCATTGCCGATCAGGCCAATAGCGCGGCGTCGCGCGCGCTGGTGCAGGACATGGTGGCCACCGGCGTGATCACGCCGCGCGCGCAGGCCTATACGCCCGATCAACTGATGGAGGCGCTGCGACGGGGCCGGATCAGCGTGGGCATCGTCATTCCCGCCGATTTCGAACGACGCCGCTACGAAGGCCGCGAAGCCGTGCAGGTGCTGGTCGACGGCAGCGACACGGTGGTGCAGAGTGCGGCGATCCAGCTGGCACAGGTGCCGCTGGACGCGCGCCCGTCCAGCAACACACGGCCGCTGCGCGAAGGCAGCATCGACAGCGGGCAGGTGAGCGTCATCAGTTTCTACAACCCGCAACGGCGCTCAGCAGTGAACATCGTGCCCGGCCTGATCGGGGTGATCCTGACCATGACCCTGGTCATGTTCACCGCAGTGGCGGTGGTACGCGAACGCGAACGCGGCAACATGGAACTGCTGATCGCCACGCCGGTATCGCGCAGCGAACTGATGGTCGGCAAGGTGTTGCCGTACGCGGCGATCGGTCTGCTGCAGACCACGCTTGTGCTGCTGCTGGGAACCTGGCTGTTCGAGGTCCCGATCCGCGGCAGCCTGCTGGATGTCTACCTGGCGGCGGTGCTGCTGGTGCTGGCCAACCTCGCACTGGGCCTGCTGATTTCCACGCGCGCACGCTCGCAGTTCCAGGCCATGCAGATGACCCTGTTCCTGTTCCTGCCTTCGATCCTGTTGTCAGGTTTCATGTTTCCGTTCGCCGGCATGCCCAGGCCGGTGCAGTGGCTGGCGGAAGTACTGCCGCTCACCCATTTCCTGCGCCTGGTGCGCGGCATCATGCTGCGCGGGGCCTCGCTGTGGGAGCTGTGGCCGGACGCACTGGCACTGCTGGTGTTCATCGTGGCGATGATGACCCTGGCCATCCTGCGCTTCCGCAAGCGACTGGACTGAGGCATGCCGACCAACGGTCGGCATCCACACGGTAGGTGCCGACCGTTGGTCGGCACACCTCAATACCTCGGTGGGTGCCGACCGTTGGTCGGCAC